>JBAYCS010000113.1:0-3715 GCA_041668625.1 Acholeplasmataceae bacterium
CAAGTAATTTACCATCGACAATTTGTCAATTAATGAACCATGCATCATGTATGGGTATAACTGAGAGTCATGTCCGATCATACCGTAAGATTAATATAGAAAAAAATCCCATCACTTGGGATTTTTAATGTTATTTATTATTAGGTTTATTAAAACGATTTTGATTGGTTGGATATTTTGGTCTTGGTCCATTACTTGATGTTGATTGGCCACCCGCTGGTCTTGGTGTATAAGGCTTAGATGAACTAGAAGAGCCATAAGATGGTTTTGGTGTATATGGTTTAGAACTAGAATCTCCTGACTGAGGTCTTGGAGTATAGGGTCTACTTGATTGGTCTCCAGATCCTGATCTTGGGGTATAAGGTCTTCCGCTTGATTCTCCTGAGCCTGATCTTGGTGTGTAGGGTTTCTTACCATCGTAGTTAGTTCTAGGTCTAAATTCTTTTTCATTACGATCTGGATCATGAGGCAAATAGCCTTTTTTACTTGCTGGTTTAAACTCTTTAGCTGGTTTTTCAGCTTCTTCAAGAATAACCACAGGTTTTTTCTTAGGTAATTCAGAGCGTTTGAAAACTTGTTTTTCAGTTTCTTGTTCTTCGACTAACTCATGATATGATTTTTTTTGTTTACTACCGAAATTCTTTTTCATTGAAGCGTCCTTTGTTTTATTTTTTAATGTTCCCCGGCTTGTTTTCTTTACAGGCATGTCTGATGGAGAAATTTCTAATCTTATTTTAACATGAAATGGGTGTGTTTCGTTCACTGGAATTGACATTTTGATGTGTTTTTCGACTTGTTTTAACAAATGATTCTCATCTTGTGAGCAAAATGAGTATGCTTCACCCGATAATCCAGCTCTTCCTGTTCTTCCCATCCGGTGCACATAGGTTTCTGGAGTTTCTGGTAAATCATAGTTAATGACATGAGATAACTGATCAATATCAATCCCACGTGCAGCAATATCCGTAGCAACTAGAACCCTTAATTTCCCTAACTTAAAGTCACTTAAAGCTTTTTGACGATTATTTTGAGACTTATTCCCGTGAATCGCATCTGCCTTTACGCCATATGCAAGTAATTCCTTAACCAACTTGTTTGCTCCATGTTTTGTTCTTGTAAAAATTAAAACAGATTTCATTTCTGGATTGACTAATAAATCAATCAGTAAATTTGTCTTATCTTTTTTAGAAACATAAAATAATGATTGTTTTATTTTATCAATCATTTGATCTGGAGGTGTCACTTCGATTCTAACTGGATTCGTTAAGAGTTCATTCGCTAGCTTTAAAATCTCATTCGGGATGGTTGCAGAAAATAGCATCGTTTGTCTAAGTTTAGGAACTGTGATCATGATTCTTCTGACATCATGCACAAAGCCCATGTCTAGCATCCGATCTGCTTCATCTAAGACAAAGAACTTAACCTTATCTAAGTGAACGAGCCCTTGACCCATAAGATCTAGTAATCTTCCAGGTGTTGCAATCAAGACATCCACACCTTGGTTTAATGCTTTTTCTTGGTTTCTTTGAGAAACACCACCATAGATAACTTCTGTTTTTAAACCAAGTCCTCTACTGTATGTTCTAAAGCTTTCTTTAATCTGTTCAGCAAGTTCTCTTGTGGGTGCTAAGATTAAAGCTTTAATATGTTTGTTATAGCCTTTTTCAATACCCTCATGATATAGAACTTGAATGATAGGAATTGCAAACGCGGCAGTTTTGCCTGTGCCTGTTTGGGCACTTGCTAAAATATCTTTCCCTTCAAGTAAAACAGGGATAGCCTGTTCTTGGATAGGTGATGGTTCAGTATACCCTTCAAAAGCAACTGCTTTTAAAATGGGCTCAATTAAATTTAATGCTTGAAATGTCATAATTTCTCCTTGTATGTATTAATCTGATGAAAACCAACAAAAAAAGCGTTGTTAGTGAAAGCTATACAGCGCTTTTTTGAAATCATAGATTAAGACTTGTCATACAAGCATTTTTATCAGTTCAAACTGTCTTATGGACAGGCGTTGATTTAACTTTTTACTTCCTATTTTTAATTCATCTTTAGAAGCAAAGTTATCTTACCATAAGTTTATGAAAATAACAATGCATAAATGTTTCATCTATTTTCACATACTCTTTTATGACAGATATAATGCCATTAAATCACTATCAAAATATGTTTCTTCAACTTTGATGGCTTTTATTTCAGTCGCATATCTTCTAAAGCCCATTTTTTTATACATATTGATTGCGGGATAATTTGTACTTGTCACCGATAAAAATAAGTTTTCTATCTTAAGATTTCTTGCTTCAATAAAGATGGCTTCTAAAAGCTTTTGACCAATCCCTTGTTTTCGATAAAGTGGCGAGACAATCATTGAGACGATATGACCATTTTGGTATGTCTTTTTTCTTTTAGAAGTAATTAGTGTAATCATTCCTACCAATTCTTTATCTTTAAAAGCCCCTAATGTCACATTTTCTGGATTACTTAAGCGCTCTTTAAATTTTTTATCAGACATCTCAACTTCTTCTTCATAAGATGAACCAAAAGCTTCAGGGTGTTCAAGTAATGCGGCTAATCTAAGTTTCTTATATTCCTCAAGTCGTCTTGTCGATATTTTTCTTATATACATAATGATCAATTTCCCTTTTTATAGTTTAGTGTGATGAGTTTATACATGATGCACAACTTATTTTAACAAATAAAAATAAGGTTTATAAAAAAAATCTACATTTCTCTTTTTATTTTACTCATAGGTCTATCTTTTGCTAGTTCATCAATGATTTTATCTAAATAACGGATTTTTTGCATCAGTGGATCTTCGATCTCTTCAATGGTAATCCCACATATTTTACCTTTAATTAAATAAGCATGTGGATTAAAGTTTATTGCTCCATCAAAAAAGGTTTTCACATCAATCTCTGAATTTAATAGACTTTTAAGTTCATCTTGCGTATAACCAAGGAGCCAAGTGATGAGTTCATCAACTTCCTGGAAAGTTTTCCCTTTTCGTTCCACTTTTTGAACATATAAGGGATATAGATCTTTAAACTTCATTTTAAAAATGCGATCATTTTTCATATTTAAACCTCGTTATCTTTCACAAATGATAATTTCATCACATCATCATATGCGTGTTTCATTAAAGTTTCTAGAACACTTAAGTCAACATCAGACAATGTTTTGATATATAGACAACCTTTCCCGTGTGTATATTTACCTAAAGACTTAAGTTCTTGATACTTTTCTATATCATAAGAGAGATATAGCGTTATGGCGTGTTTACGACTGGCTAGACCTAAGATTGGCATATTTCCTTCAGTGCCTGTTTTATACTTATAATGAAGACTTCCAAATCCGATGATGGTCCCCCATAGTTTGGGTTCTTTTTGTGTAATAGTTTTCATCATTAGACTCAATTCAATGATATCTTTTTTTCTAGGTTCTGGTATTTGATTAATGAGTGTTTGTACATCTTGATTTGTAATCTCCATAAATATCCTCCATAATAATGTGATATTAGCTTATATTCAGTATACAAAACAATTGATAGAATCGACTAAATAATGACTTCTTTATTTGATTTTCTTGTTAAAAATCGTAGATAGACTATAATTTAACCATAAAAAATAGAGGTGACTATGAAAATCACTGTCTTAGTAGAAAATACTACATCGAATCAAAAACTTAATGTTGAACATGGATTATCATTATATATTGA
>JBAYCS010000114.1:0-3706 GCA_041668625.1 Acholeplasmataceae bacterium
CGATAAAGATTCAAAGACAGCTAGGTTATAAAGCAAATGTTGAATTGGAAGATATTGATAAAAGCATGATGAGTAAACAGGAAATCAAAGTGAAAACACATTCAAGTAACCGTGAATTAGAAATACCAGATGTTTTATTTGATGCAATCTTAGTAGAGCGTAAGAAATACGAAAAGAATAGAAACAGAAGAATTAATGATAAGACTTGGCCATTTAAAGATTTAGGTTATATCTGCTGTTCAACTTATGGGCATCCTAGATCATCATCCTTTTCATTTAAGTATTATAAACAGCTACTAAAAGATAACAATCTTCCGGATATTAGATTTCATGATTTAAGAGCAACATATTGCACGATACTAGTTAAAGAGAACTTCAACTTAAAAGCGATATCCAAAATGATGGGTCATGCATCAGAAATCATTTCAATTGATGTTTACACAGACAACGCACAAATTGTTACAGATTGCCTAGATGAACTAGAACCATTCATTGATTCAATCAAGCCAAAAATGGAAGAAAAAAGTAAAGTTAAAATAATCGATAATAATGTTTTAGAGATGGATGGTTTCATTGAAGACTTATTAAATATGAGTGAAAAGAACTAACAAGGGATTCGGGTCTGATTTCCTTGTTATTTTCATCTATAAATGTTAAAATTGACTAAGTAAAGTTAGATAGAATTAATTGGTATTTTGTAGTTGGGGAAAGTGATTTTTGTGACTTAATTTCGTCCCCAAGGCTAAAAATTCACTATTGATCCAAAAATCGGGGACGAAAAAACTGATTTTGGGGACGAAACGCTGGCTGACAGTAACTAAAGTGAAATCTTGAGAGGGAATGAAATCATGTTCAAATTGGTAGCTTCGTTTAAGCCTAGTGGTGATCAGCCAGAGGCTATTGAAAAACTTAAGGAAAACTTTAATAATGGCTTAAAGGAGCAGATTTTACTGGGTGCTACAGGTACTGGTAAGACTTTTACCATGGCTCATATGATACAGTCTTTAGGTAAAAAAACTTTAGTGCTTGCACACAATAAAACGCTTGCAGGTCAGTTATATGGCGAACTCAAGTCGTTATTCCCTGAAAACCGTGTTGAATACTTTATTTCATATTACGACTATTATCAACCTGAAGCTTATGTGGTATCCACAGATACATTCATAGAAAAAGATTCATCCATCAATGATGAAATTGATGAAATGCGTCATAGTGCAACCTCTAGTTTACTAGAAAGCGATGATGTCATCGTTGTGGCATCTGTTTCGTGTATTTATGGTATTGGTGATCCTGTTGATTATCAAAATTCAATGATAGCTATAAGAACGAATCAAAGTTATGGACGAGATAATCTTATTGATAAACTAGTAGAACTCACCTACACAAGAAACGATATCGATTTTCATCGAGGAACATTTAGAGTTCGTGGCGATTCAGTTGAAGTGATTCCGGCTTATGAAAGAGCATTAGGAATTCGTATTTCTTTTTTTGGTGACGAAGTTGAAGAAATCAAACGATTTGATGTGACAACAGGTCAAGCTGTTGAACAATTATCGTATATCTCAATTTTTCCAGCATCGCACTTCATGACGGATAAAGACAAACTTAAAGAAAGTTTAAGACGTATTCATAATGAACTTCAAGAACAACTTGCATATTTTAAAGGCCAAAACATGCTTTTAGAAGCCCAAAGAATTGAACAAAGAACAAGATATGATATGGAAATGCTTGAAGAAATTGGAATTTGTAGTGGTATCGAAAATTACTCAAGACATTTATCACTTCGTGGTCCTGGTGAAACACCATCCACACTTATTGACTTTTTTGGAGACGATTTTTTAATGATTATCGATGAATCACATGTCACAATTCCTCAAGTTAGAGGCATGTATTTTGGTGATAGATCAAGAAAAACAACGCTTGTTGAGTATGGTTTTCGTCTTCCATCAGCACTTGATAATAGACCTCTTCAATTTGATGAATTTGAACAAAAGGTGAATCAAGTTATCTATCTATCAGCCACTCCAGGAGAGTATGAACTCAGTAAAGGCATACCAGTTGTTGAACAAATCATTCGTCCGACATATTTGTTAGATCCGGTGATTGAAGTAAGAAAAACAGATGGACAAATTGATGATTTATACTTTGAGATTAAAAAGCGGATTGAAAAAAATGAACGTATATTAGTGACAACCTTAACGATTAGAATGAGTGAAGATTTAACCGCATATTTTAAACAACTAGGACTCAAAGTCGCATATCTTCATAGTGAAATCAAAAGTTTAGATAGAATATCCATTTTAAGAGATTTAAGACTTGGTAAATACGATGTCCTCATTGGAATCAACTTACTTAGAGAAGGTCTTGATTTACCTGAGGTATCTTTAGTAGTTATCTTAGATGCAGATAAGCAAGGATTCTTAAGAAGTGAACGAAGCTTAATTCAAACCATTGGACGTGCAGCTAGAAACCAAAACGGGATGGTCATTATGTATGCTGATAAAATGAGTGATGCGATGAATTATGCGATTAATGAAACCAATCGTCGCCGTACAATACAAGAAACCTTTAACTTGAAATATAATGTAACTCCAATTACTGTTCAAAAAGATATTCGAGCAAACATTAGTATTAAAGAAGATATGGTTGAAGAAGAAAAAAAATATAAGAAGATTTCTAAGAAAGATCGCAAGATGATGATCGATGAACTTGAAAGTGAAATGCGCATGGCAGCAAAAAACCTTGATTTTGAGCGTGCAGCAGAACTTAGAGATTTAATTTTTGAAATAAAATCTGAGGATTAATTATGGATAAAGATCTAGTCGTCATTAAAGCGATTATTGAAGCGGATTATCAAAGACACATCAAACGATTTGATGCATCTTATGAAACTAGCGATATCCTATTTCTTGGGGATTCAATGATGGCCTATGCCCCACTAAAAAAAATGAATTTAAATCATCTTATCAACCAAGGAATTCCTGGCGATACGACAATTGGTGTTTTAAAAAGATTATCTTATGTGTATAAAGCAAAACCAAAATTTGTATTTTTACATATCGGGTCCAATGATCTGGTTTTAACAAATCTTTCTAAAAATGAGATTATCGATAATATTCAAAAAATTATTTTAGAACTTAAAGATAATGGAATTATTGTCTATCTCTTGAGTATTACGCCTATTTTATCCAATCACCAAAAGACTAACCGAACCTATGTGAAAAACCGTTCTAATGAGGAAATAAACGATTTAAATGAGGAGTTAAGAAGCTTATGTGGTATCACTCAATATATTGATGTGAATAAAGCTTTAAAAGATGATCAAAATCAACTTCGTGAAAACTATACAACCGATGGTGTTCATTTAAATCAAGCAGGATATGACATCTTTTTTCAAATCATCCAACAAAATATATCGTTTAAACTTATCTAAGGCCAAATTTGGCCTTTCGTTTTACATGAGAAAAAAATTTGATTATGTTATCATTAATTTGGAGTTGATCATATGAATGCAATAAAGTTATATCAAGCGGGGTTATCAAACTATATCTTGAATACCCCATCAAAAAATATTATGGTTGCTATTGACCATTTTGAACAAGCTGCCCTTCAGGGCTATGCAGACGCCTATTATTTCTTAGGCCGTTTTTATGGTTTAGGCGATGGAATTTCCCTTGACTTAGAAAAAGCGATGGAACTATATCAA
>JBAYCS010000115.1:0-3688 GCA_041668625.1 Acholeplasmataceae bacterium
ATATAAACAACAATATATCGTAGGCGCATTATTTGTCATTTATTTGATTTTAATTTTGCTTATCGAACCCGTAAATCTTCTCTTAAGCAATTATTGGAAGATACTCATTAGCCCATCCATTCTATTAACAGACTATTTAGCTGTCGGAGGGCTTGCTGCAACTCTTTTTAATGTATTGACTACACTACTATTCAATCTGTTACTGATTAGATCTCTAAAGCTCAATTTCACAGGGCCGATACTAGCAGTTTTAATGACGATTATTGGTTTCTCATTTTTTGGTAAAAATGTATTGAATGCTTTACCTATGTATTTAGGGGTTTACCTATATGCTAAAGCAACTAAGACAGAGTATAAAAACCATATTATTGTGTTGCTATTATCAACTGGTATATCGCCTATTGTAAGTTATATTATCTTCGGTATAGGGCTTGAATTATATATTGGTATTCCACTTGCTATTATTTTTGGTGCACTCATTGGATTTATATTACCCGCCTTTAATATACATGCCTTAAGGTTTCACCAAGGGTATAATCTTTATAGCACAGGATTCTCTATGGGTGTTATCGCCATGATAGGAACAGGTATCATGCACGGATTTGGGCATAAAGTTAAGACGAATTTTATCGTGACTTATGATTTTCACTGGATACTATTTTTTGGATTGCTCGTCTTAAGTGTTTTATTTATTTTGGTAAGTTTTCTATACGATAAAAAACCTTGGCTTAATTACCCTAGCCTATTAAAGTCCCCTGGACGTCTTGTGACTGATTTTTACAGAGATCATGGGATAGGAACAACGCTTCTTAATATTGGTATCATGGGGCTATTATCTTTAATATTAATTCTTGTCATGAATATTCAGATTAGTGGACCAATGACAGGAGCTATATTCACCGTTATGGGATTTGCTGCATTTGGTAAACACCCATTTAATAGTATCCCAGTCGTCATCGGAGGAATCATTGCATACTGGCTATTCATGTTTGTAGACCCCTCTCTTGTTGGTGAAGGAACCAAATTAGCATTATTCTTTGTGACAGGTTTAGCTCCTATTGCTGGACAATATGGTTTATTTCCCGGTATTGTTGCAGGATTCTTGCATTTGCTCATTGTGCCATTCGCTTTATCGTTTCAAGGTGGATTCGATCTCTATAACAATGGATTTGCAGCTGGTTTTATTGCAGCAATAACAGTACCGGTATTCGATTTAATAAAACATACTAAGGAGGTTCATCGTGGATAGAAAAGAAGAAGAAAAAATTGCTAAGATTCTAGGTGAAGTGACATATTATTTACTAAAGCACCATATTGATAAATTTGACATGCATATTCATCATCACGAAAAGTCTACCGATATAACCATTGAGATTAGAGACATTAATCCTAATGTTTTAATCGATTTAAAAGATAAATTGAAATATGGTCGTGATGAAGAAATTGAAGCATACGGCTGGACGCTTATGGGAAATACAGATTTAGAGATTGCCCCCCGTTTACTTGATAATGTAATATTCGAAGAAAAAGAACATGTAACTTTGATAAAACTCATGAGACATAAACTTGAATGATGAAAGAGTCATTCATCTTTCTTTTCTTTATGTCACTTATGAAATGATGAAAAGGGTTATTTCGTGTAAAATAAGAGTATCAGAACCGATGAAATGAGGAATTCCTATGATTTATGAAAAGAAATATTTAGAGCTATTAAGCCGTGAATTTCCGACTGTGCAACATGCAAGCAGTGAAATCATCAATTTAAGCGCCATCTTAAACCTTCCAAAAGGAACAGAAATCTTTATTACAGATATTCATGGTGAATATGATGCATTTAATCACTATTTAAAAAATGCTTCAGGAATCATTAAAGAAAAAATCGATATCATATTTACAGAGGAATCAGAAGAAAACCGTAGCCGATTAGCTTTTTTTATTTATTATCCTACGGACATGCTTAGCAAATATCAAACAAAATTAGATACTAATGATTTCCATAAACTTGTTAGAAAAACACTTTATCAAATGGTACAATTATCAAAGTACATCATCACTAAATATACGAAGAGCAAAGTGCAAAAGGCACTTCCAAAAGAATTTGGTTATATTATTACTGAATTGTTATTTGAAACCTCGGATCATGAAGATAAAGAACGTTATTATCAAGCGATTATCGATTCGATTTTTGCAACTAAAAGGGAAAAGAAATTTATTGTTGAAATCAGTCGTTTTATAAGAAATATGGCCATTGACCGCCTACATATCGTTGGTGATATTTTTGATCGTGGACCAAAACCTCATCTAATCATGGAGAAATTAATTCCTAAGGCAAATGTCGATATACAATGGGGAAACCATGACATTACATTCTTGGGTGCCGCTTGTGGTTCAGAAGTTATGGTCGCTAACGTGATTCGTATAGCAGCAAGATACAGTAACCTAGATTACCTAGAAGATGGATATGGTATTAGTATGCTGCCACTTGCAAGACTCGCTCATAAGTATTACCAAGGGGATCCTTGTACTGAGTTTATCCCGAAGAATAAAGAAGAGATTAATGAAGAAGATTTGAATTTTATGGCTAAAATTCATAAAGCAATCTCGATTATTCAATTTAAATTGGAACATGGAGTTATCACTAGAAATCCTAATTTCCAACTCGAAGATCGTTTATTACTTGATAAAATCGATTTTGATCAAAAATCAATGAGGATAGATGATATGACTTATCCATTAATTGATACTAATTTTCCTACAATTAATAAGCATAATCCTTATCAGCTTAATGAGGATGAATGTGAGGTTATTAACCATTTAACACAGCTATTTTTGCATAACGAAATGCTACAAAAACATGCTAAGTATTTGATTCAAAAAGGATCTATGTATTTGAAATACAATGGGAACCTACTCTTTCACGCTGTCATTCCGATGAATGCTGATGGATCATTTATGGCTCAAGAGTTTGATGGATTATTTTATAAAGGGAAAGCTTTATTCGATGTTTGTGAACAAAAGGTAAGACAAGCATACCTTAATCGTTACACACCAAATAATGATAAGGATATTTTTATGTATTTATGGCAAGGTGGCTCAAGTCCACTTTTTGGAAAGCATACCATGAAAACTTTTGAACGTTATTTTATTTCTGATAAAGCACTTAGAAAAGAACTTAATAATCCGTATTATAAAAATCGTGTTGAAGAAATCTCTTTAAAGAAGATATATAAAGAATTCGGCCTTGATTTCCAAAGATCAAAGATTGTGAATGGTCATGTTCCAATGGATATCACAAAGGGTGACCAAGTCATCTTAGGTAATCACCGGATTTACTCAATCGATGGTGGTATGAGTAAGCAATATGCAGATACAACCTCTATTGGAGGGTATAGCATGATTAGTGACTCTCATGCATACTTTTTAGTGTCTCATGAAAGATTTGACACCTATCATGCTTTAATCCAAAAAGAAAAAGATATTGTTTCTGTAACAAGAAGCGAAGAATTGAATACGAGAAGAACTTATATTTATGATACAGATCAAGGAAATGAAATTGGCGAAAGAATTCAAGATTTATATAAATTGCTTGAAGCTTACCGCAATGGTACTATTAAGGAAATAGGATAAAAATTGCCAAATATTGGACATAAACTATATTCTATGATATAGTGAAGTTGTATTCCCCATA
>JBAYCS010000116.1:0-3659 GCA_041668625.1 Acholeplasmataceae bacterium
CTTCCAACAGTTTGAAGCATCCCTGGCTTAATAATATCCTTGAATCCAATGTCAAAAAGTATATCTTTAGCTTCTGGATGAATAGTTATGATACTCAATATAGAGTCATCTAAATCGATTATATGCATTTTGTCCTCCTTATCACAAATTGATTATATCAATCCATTTCTTGATAACATAATCATATGATAAGACATTATAAATAGATATATAATTAAAAACTATAAAGCACATGCCATGTGTTTTATAGTTTAGTCTTTTTAATCCAAGTATCTGGAATATTTGAGATTTGTGACATGATTGCTCCAAGTATTAATCCTCGATCTGAACTTGCTCCACCTATTTTAGCATTCCAATTGATAATCTCTTCATAACTATTAGAATGGTATAGCATATGATAAATCAATGGAATAGACTCGGGTAAGTGACAAGCTATACCTGCATAATTTTTAATAAACAACTTCGTATCATTCATTTTAATTGCTTGAGTGAGTTTGTCATGATAGGTTTTTGGTGAAAATTTGATTGCATCTAATAATGTATCTTTTAAAGGTTTCGATTTAATGTTTATAAAGATATAATCAAACATTTTATAGAAATATTTATAATCCTCAATCGAAGTGAAAGCAGAAGCTAAGTCCCATGCCCAATTTGAATCTAGATTAAATTCTTTACTGATTAAATAGGGAATAAATCCAACTAAGTGATCATCCATCAAAGGTTTATCTTCAATTGATTCGTTCAAATCGTTTGCAAGTCTTTGTAAAATCAATCTCTTACCATATGTTTCTATGTAGCCTACATAAGCCCCACCAGGTTTAATCTGATGATATATTAATTCTTTATAATCATCTTTCATCATATTTGGATTTATTATCATTCTTTCATAAAGCCACTTAAGCATCATACCTTGAGTCGTATATGACCCTACTTTTGCATTTGGATACACATAATAAGAAGGCTTTGCTAAATCATAATGTTTTTTTGATTGTTTCTTAAATAAGAGGCTTTGTTTTTTTGATAAATTTTCTAGGTATTCAGGATTATAAATCCAATGGAATCCAAGAGTTGCAGCATTGGCGACTAATGCGCCTTTGATATATTTATCCATGATTTATCTTACCTTTTGCATAAAAGCTTTAAGTGATTCGCTTTTCGGATGATCAAGAATGTCAGGAGTTCCCATTTCAGCAATTTCGCCTCCGTCCATATAGATAACATAATCTGCAAAATCTTTTACAAAACTCATTACATGGGTAACAAAGATGAAATCTTTCCCTAAATTCTTGAGTTCTTCAACAGCAGTTAAAACTTCATGAGTTAAAATTGGATCTAAGGAAGAAGTAGGTTCATCAAGAAAGATAATCTCAGGGTTTACGGATAAAGCTCTTGCGATGGATGCTCGTTGAGCTTGACCACCAGAAACGTTTTTTGGCAATTTGTTGACTTGATCTTCTAAGTGAAGCATAGATAGATATTTTAATGCAATCTTTTCTGCTTCATCTTTTTCATATCCACGAGTTTTTTCTAAGACTAAGGTAATATTTTGTTTTAATGTTAGATGAGGAAATAAATTATGATGCTGAAACACAAAACCAATTTTTTTTCTATACTCTTCTTCATATACTGCGTGTTCATTAACAAATAGTTCTCCAGAACTTGGCTTTTCTAAACCTGATAACAATCTTATCAAAGTTGATTTACCTGATCCTGAGACTCCAATGATTGCTACTGAGCTATGCCCTTCTAAGTTAAGAGATAAGTCATGTAAAACTTCAACATCATATAGATGGGAGACGTGATTGATTTTTATCTTCATAGAGCCCACTTCCTTTCAATGATTTTTGCTGCTTGAGAAAGTGGAATTGTAATCATCAAGTATAGAATCCACATTAAAACATAGCCTTCAACAAACCTAAATGTTTGAGATTGAGCAACTCTAATTGCGTAATAAAGCTCATTATAAGATAGAACATTTAATAGTGCACTACCTTTAATAATCATCGAAAGATTATTCATCATTGGAGGCATAAGGATTCTAACAACCTGTGGAATGATAATATATCGATATCGTTGATAAGGTGTAAAACCAAAAAGATCCATCGTCATATATTGATCTCTTGAGATGCTAGAAAAACCTGATTGATACACATTTTTCATATACGGTGTCATATAGATGATCAGTGCGATGTAACCCATTAAGTTACGGTTATATGTCCCGAATGCTGGACCAATTAAAAATGCAGTAATCACAACAAGGACTAACAAGGGAGTACCATAAATGATTTCAGTAAAAACATCAGTGATAGCATTTAAGTATTTAACTTTAGAGATACTAAAGAGGTAAAAGATGAGCCCTAAAATCAAACTACCCAATAAGGCAACCATAGAAACAAGTATGGTATTTCCAATTGCAGAAGCAATTAAGCTTTGGTAAGGCTTAAAAGAAGCTACTGAAAAATCATCAACTTGTTGAGTGACAACAAAAAAGATGAGGGCAAGAACAGTTAATATAGCAAGTGCATAAGCCGAAGTTTTACGCATTGATGTAGAAATCTAATCCTTTTCCTAAATTTTCAAGTAAGATGGGATTCCATTTATTAGCAAGTATTTCATATAATCCACCTGTTTGGTTTAAAGACTCAATAAATTGATTTGCTTGATTAACTAGTTCACTATTACCCTTTTTAACTGCCATACCAATTGGACTTGCAACAAATGAGTCCCATACAACTAAAGTCGTTGTGGGGTTAGCTTTATATCCATCGACGACAGGATTTGCACTCATTAATAATATATCGGCAGTTCCTTGACTAACAGATTCGACAGCTGTTCCTAAATCAGTAGCTTGAATGACATTTTTACCATAACTTTCAGGAATAGATGATGATACTTGTGATGCAATACCTACAAATTTAGCACCATCAATTGCTAATAAATCATCAACAGTAGAATCACTTGTTAAGCCATTTTCAGTTGCAAAATCTTGATTGACTAATGATATGATTTTGAAATAAAAATAAGGATTTGTAAAATCAACAACTTCTAATCTTTCTTCTGTAATACTCATTGAAGCAATAGCGATATCAATTTCACCGGATTGAATAGCTGGAATAATAGAACCAAAATCCGTATTCACAATTTCAACCTCTCTACCTAAATATTCGCCGAGTGCATAAGCGATGTCAACGGATATTCCTTCGGGATTATTACTTAAGTCTACAGTTTCAAATGGTGGATATTTTAGATCCATCCCAACTCTTAAGACATTATCGTTTGGTTTACATGAACTTAAAAGGATGATAAATATAAATAACGTGAATATAGTAAAAACTTTTTTCATTTTAAAAACTCCTTTTTTATATGAGGTATAAAGTAATTATATGTTAATTGAGTTTGACACTCAAAGGATTTGCTGTTTTGAATAAGCAATGAACACTTTTTGTAAATGTTAAGTAAACATGATTGATTTTTTGATATTACTCTTGAATGATTAGTTTTTGTTTGATAAAATATAGATGAATATAAATATAGATAAGTATCAATATATCGAGGTGTAACATGAATAAAGATTATGCAAGCCTATTTAAAGCGTTATCTGATGATAATCGTTTAACCATTTTGAAATTACTCATTCAAGGTGAAACATGTGGCTGTAC
>JBAYCS010000117.1:0-3652 GCA_041668625.1 Acholeplasmataceae bacterium
AAGGAACACCATTTGGTGTTATTGAAATGCTTAGTGGACCAGTTCTAGAAATCATTTTCTCGATTGTCATTGCGATGGCTATTGGTTATATATTAGTAAGAATTATTCGGTATTTAAAATATGAAGATACTGAAAAAGATGTGGTTATTTTAATTTCAGCTGTTGTGGCAATTTTAGTATCTGTGGCAATAGCAAATACGGGATTAGAATTATTCCATCATCATATTCATTTATCACCAATATTATTACCTATGTCTGTGGGGATAACATTTGCAAATATGTCGACTGATCTTGCAAAACATGAGACAGAGCGAATCATGGACTTGTTTTCTGCACCAATTCTCATCGTATTTTTCACGATTTTAGGAGCTGAATTGGTATTACTTCTTGTCGGAGAATTAGAAACGCTTAATATTGTCTTAATTTTACTGGTGTCCTTAACCTATGTAGTCATGAGGCTTATTGGTAAATTATCAGGTTCTTATGTGGGTTCAAGACTAGCAAAATCAACACAAAATATTCAAAGATATTTAGGATTTTGTTTACTACCTCAAGCTCAAGCAGCCATTGGTCTAGCCTTTTATGCAAGAAGCTCATTATCTGATACACCTTATGGAACGATGATTTTAATTGTAATCGTTATTTCAACGGTAGTTAACGGTGTGATTGGACCACTTGGAGTAAGACATGCACTTATTCAATGTAATGAAGCAGATGGCCAATTCTGTGTGATTGGACCCGCAAGTCATCATCATTCCCATCATTCACACGAAGTAAAACATTAAGTTTTAAATAGCCCACGAGTTCATCATGGGCTTTTGTTCATATAAAAAAGGGAGATTATCATGAAAAAATCGAAGAACGCGTTTGTTGCAATTGGTTCAATTATTGTTATCATCGGAGTTGCATTAGTTTATGTTTTTGGTGGAAAACCTGCCAAAATTGAAGCAAATGATGAAGGAATTACGATTTCTGGGATGTATGGTGACACATATCTATATGAAGATATTGATGAAATAAAGCTAATCACCACTGAATTTGATATTATTGAAAGAACAAATGGTTCTAACATTGGTACAAATCTAAGAGGTCATTTCACAACAACTGAGTATGGCGCAGTCGTGTTATTCATTGATACAGAAATCAAAATATATATCTCTATTCAAATGGGTGACGATATCGTTATTTTTAACCTACCTTCTGTTGAAGAAACCAATACATTTTATCAAACACTTTTAACACACATACCTGCATAACGATAAAAGGAGTAAAGCATGGAGATTATTGAATTATTGTTTATCCAAATATTGATCATGTTTGTCTATATTGGAATAGGTCTTATTATGACTAAAATCAAGTTAATTGATGACTTTGGTGCCAAGCAATTAAGTAAAGTTTTAGTCTATTTTATTACACCTGTTGCCATTCTTTATTCATTCACAAATATGACATTTAGTAAGGAATATACCATTGGTCTTTTAGTCTCAATGATTTTATCTGTAGCTGCTTTAGGTATCTCGATTATAGTTTCAAGAGTTGCTTTTGGATCTCGTTATACATTAGAGCATTTTGGAACATCATTTTCAAATGCAGGATTTATGGGAATTCCACTTGTCATGGCTATTTTAGGACCAGCTGGTGTTTTCTATATTTCAACATTTGTCGCATTACTGAATATTTTACAATGGACTTATGGTGTTTTTGTCATTACAAATACTAAAGATTTTATCCAACCTAAAAAGATACTAACAAATCCATTTGTTATTTCTTTTATTCTTGGCATCATTTTTTACGGTCTTAATGGATTAGGTTTTCATATGCCTGAAATCATTAACAATCAATTATCCATCGTTTCTAAAATGATTGGACCGATTGCGATGTTGATTATTGGTACATACTTATCAAAAGTCAATTTTAGAGAGATATTCAAAGAAAAAATAGTTTATGCTTCTTTAGGGCTGAGATTACTATTTATACCACTTCTTACAGCACTTATCTTTCTATTAGTTCCTAAAACCTACGAGAATATTGCATTATCTATTATGATTGTTGCAAGTGCTCCTGTGGGTGCAAATGTAGCCATATTTGCCGCCTTATATGGCGTTGAACATAAACGAGCAATTGTTGAAATTTGCTTATCGACATTGCTTGCAGCATTGACAATGCCTTTAATGATTGCAATCTTTCAGTGGCTCTTTTAATGACTACGATAAAAAGTCATGTTTTATATGATGCATTTAAAAAACAATTTGACATCGTCGGTATCATTGAAACGAGTACTTATTTAAAAGCATTGAAACAATTGAATAAAGATGTGAATCCCATAAACTATGAAACAATGATTGTTGTAGGACTTAGTTATCCCTACCGCGTGATAAAACACACGAAAACACACCTTGTGCCTTCTTTTTACACGTTTGGTAGTGATTATCATCAAGTCTTAAAAAAACGTATGGAAGAAGTATTAAAGCATTTTGAATTTAATTATGAATTGAATGTTGATAATCATCCACATGATGAGCGATTAGCTGCAACCCTTTCTGGATTAGGATTCTTTGGTAAAAATCAATTAATCATCAATCAGACTTATGGAAGTTATATATTCTTAGGAATTGCATTTTTAGATGTCACTGTCGATCATGAAATGGTTTTAGAAGTAACTGATGATTGTGGATCTTGTCGTATTTGTATTGATGCATGTCCAACCAATGCCTTAAGTGAAACTTCATATGACATGGCATCATGTATGAGTTATTATAATCAATCGAAAAAAGTATTAACCAAAGACGAAATGGATCATAACTATAGTTTATTTGGTTGTGATATTTGTCAAATGGTATGTCCAAAAAACATCAAAAAAGGGAAAATAGTTCACCCTGAATTTGAATTTAATGGTAAAGAAAAGGTCTCGATTATAGATCTATTTCATGATTCAGATCAAGCGTTTATGAAAAAATATGAACACATGTCTTACTTATGGAAGGGTAAAACGATTCTCATGCGAAATGCTTTAGTGTTGCTTAGAAGACACAAAAACATTGATTTTATCGAACTAATAAGACAATCAAGAGCTACTAAAAGAGCAACTTGGTATGAAGAAACTGCAGACCAAATCACTCTAGAGTTGGAAGAATTTAGCAGATGATTCATGTAATGATTGCCATAAAAATCAAAATTTAGTGTATAATTTAATTAGATAATAGATCATAGGAGAAATCATATATGAACATTCAATCCTTTCTAAAACCATTTTATGAAGTTACTTTAGTTTATGATCATCAGAATTTAGCCGAAGCACTTGAGATTATGACAGAACATCGTTATACATCCATTCCAGTCATTAATCATGATCAAGCATATGTGGGAACACTTACCGAAGGTGATATTCTTCAATACATTTTACATCATACTGAATGCTTAAATCCAGAAGAGTTAAAAAAACATTTTGTCGGTGAAGTCAAACGTCACAGAGATTATGATCCTGTTAGTGTTGATAGTTTAATGCCAACATTGCTTTCAAAAGCATCACATGAAAACTTTGTTCCGATTATTGATTCAAATGATAAGTTTATCGGAATTATCACACGTAAAACACTACTTGATTATTTCTTTGAACATAATTTTCTTGTATTATAATCTAAAACAAAAAAAG
>JBAYCS010000118.1:0-3634 GCA_041668625.1 Acholeplasmataceae bacterium
AGAATTTAATAGAAAATGCGATAAAATATTCTGATTCGCATAAGCAAATTGACATTTCTTTGTTAAAGGGTGACAAAATCATATTTATTGTCAAAGACCACGGTTATGGTATAGCTTTAGAACACCAATCTAGAGTGTTTGAACGGTTTTATCGTATTGACAAAGGAAGACTTGATGGTGGAACTGGACTAGGATTAGCAATTGTAAAACATATCGTTTTAAAATATCAAGGAAATATTCATCTTGAATCTGGACTCTCTAAAGGCACGACGATTACGATTGAGTTTCCTATATAATAAAAAAAGGGTTAATACCCTTTGTACTTAATATGGCAGGGGTAGCAGGACTCGAACCCGCACCGACGGTTTTGGAGACCGCTGTGCTACCATTGACACCATACCCCTAAGCGCATAAATAAGTATAGCATAAAGAAAAGATTAAAAGCAATCATTTCATAAGAAAAAAATGATGGACTATTGTCCATCGTTTTCTTTAAATATTTCTGCATCAACAACTTCTTGTTGATTAGGATCTTTTGGATGTGCTTTTCGATAAGCTAAATCTTTTTTCTCACGCATCCTAATCATGACATTTTTATGGAAGAAGAGTAAATAGGTAATGAGTACGACCATTAAACCATATCCAATCATGGTTCTCCAAACAATTCCATTATATTGACTTAAATCTTCACGATCGGTGATCAGGTTATAAGCTTCGATTTCAGATGCCGAAGGAATTTCAGCTGCAAATAAAGATCTCAAACTGTAGTCTTCAGCACGAATAATGAGTTGATCATCTTTAACATAAGCACCTTCAGGAACAATTTCATTTGATGCGATAAATAAAGCTTTTGGATCATAGATTAACTGATCATCACGATCAGTGACTCCATCAGAAATTTCCGCTTTTAAGACTTTTATATTAGATAAAATTCCAGTCTCAGGGACAACAAGAGAGCCTTCAGTCTTTACTAAAAATAGGATGGGGATATTGCTTCTAGGAAATTCCACTTTTGGATTATATTCCATTTGAATTTTATTTGTGAGCGTGTTATCTCCATTGCTATCTCTCACAATAACTGAACTTTGATCAAGTGTTAATGTTAGTCTTACAATCGGTGTTTCTATAGTTTTTATGCTAACTTTGTTAATATAGACAAGTAATCCATCAGCTCTGACTTGTTTATTATCTTGATTGGTAACAAGTGCACCGATAGCATGAATATTAATTTCAAATTGATAATCGGGATCATTACTCGTAAAAGTATATATTGGCGCCTTTTGATAATAATCAATATCTGCAAGAGTATTCATGCCAACGAGGTAAGCATCATTATCATCAACATAAGAAGCCATATGTTCTTCATAAAATTGTTGGAGTTTCGATTGAAATGCAAAAAAGTAAATTTGTAGAGTTAATAACAAAACAATGATAATATAAACTGCACGACCTAACCATTTAATCATAATTTCACACCTTCCTTTACTAGGATACAAGATTGAATGCCTTAATACAACTGAAAGCACATAAAAAACATAATTTCACTTTACAAACTTGAAAATTATTGTATAATAATAATTGCGTCATCACACGGCGGCTGTGGCGAAGCGGTAAACGCATCGGATTGTGGCTCCGACATTGGAGGGTTCAACTCCCTTCAGCCGCCCCACTTTAATATAAGATAGGCCCATAGCCAAGGGGTAAGGCAAGGGACTTTGACTCCCTCATCGTTGGTTCAAATCCAGCTGGGCCTGCCATCTTAATCATAAAGCTCGCTTAGGGCTATAGCCAAGCGGTAAGGCAGAAGGCTCTGACCCTTCGATCGTTGGTTCGAACCCAGCTAGCCCTGCCATATCACTTTAAGGGACAATTGTTCCTTTTTTATTTTATTTAAAGTAAAAGCAGAATATCCCTATCTAATATAGGCTAGGAGGTATTCATATGAAAAAATTTTATGCAGTATTTATCGTATTATTGAGTTTTACATTATTATGGGTTCAAACAACATATGCCAATGAAAACGAACTACCCCAAAATCAAAATTATTTAAATCTAAGTAACCTAGAAATGATTCCTGGATATTCTAAAATGGCTAAAACTGTGAATCCGATATATGTTATTCCTCAAACAACATATACGGTTGTTATGGACTTAGGATTTATTGGTGTTCATGAAATGAGTATGGGAAGTGTGGGTGCAATTATTCAAGAAGTATCACCAGTTTCTACAGTGAATAAGTTGTTAATGGCTGATTATCCAAACAATCGGGCTTATTTTGAATTCACACCGAATTCTAACTATATTCACTTTTTAGAGTTACCAGTAGATCCAGAAAACTATAAAGCCATTATGTATGAAGGAACCTATCAAGATTTTTCAAGATTTGAAACTTATGCACATGAATCAACAACAACGAATTATTTTGGTGTTGTCCCAATGGATTATGATCAACAACTAACAGATGTTGCGATTAAGAATCTCGTGACTGCAAAAAATCCTTTAGGGCAGACTGTTAATGTCACGATAGAATCATCAACATATCAATCGGGTACAAATCTACCTGGGACATATCAAATGATTTTAGTGGCTAATCATCTAGAAACATATAAACGCTATATTTTGGATATTCGAGTCTTTGATGTTACAAAACCAGTTATTAGTGCACCAGCATCGATTAATGTTCCAATCAGCGAAAGAAAAACAATTGAACAAATTAAGGATTTAATTACTGTTACAGACAATGTCGATACATTATCATCATCAGATTTAGTGGTTTTAAGTGATACATATTCATCAGCAACACAAGTTGGAACTTATTCTATTACGTTTCAAATTTCAGATTCAAGTCAAAATGTATCAAGTCTAACTCTGTCAGTACTTATTACGGATACAAGAGGACCAGTTATTACCGGACCACTTTCTATATTTATATACGCGACAGAACAACCTTTGTCATCGAGCCAAATTTTAAGTAGATATTCTGCTTTTGATACAGAAGAAGGAGTTTCAAAAAGTGTTTCGATTATTAATGATGGTTATATGCAAAAAGTTATCCCAGGTGTTTATGATGTTAAATTGGAATCTATCGATACGTTAGGCAATAAATCTTTAATGATTATAAAAATACATGTTATTGATAACCGAGGACCAATTTTTACAACCAATGATCTAATTTTATCTTTATCAGCAGCAAACCAAATGACTGATCAAGAATTAATCGATTGGTTTAATCAAAGAGCAAGTCAATTAGGAATTGAAACAAGTGATGTCAATATTTATTATAATGAGTACAAGGAAAACATTTCGTTAGGTGGTTCATATTATGTCTATTTGAAGTATGAACATGAGAATCAAGAACAAATGGCAAGAATTCTTGTTCAAGTTGAAGAAGAAAGTCACACTTCATGGTTTGTTTATGGTGTTATAGGGCTAACCATCGTATCTTCAGTAATTGGTTATATCGCGATTCGAAGAAAAAAATAAACATTTCTAAAAAAGAATTGACTCTTCTTAAAAAAAAGGGTATAATTCTTTTTGCGCGGGTGTGGCGAAATTGGCAGACGCACTAGACTTAGGATCTAGCGCCTTAGGCGTGCAGGTTCAAATCCTGTCACCCGCACCAACCACACAAAAA
>JBAYCS010000119.1:0-3609 GCA_041668625.1 Acholeplasmataceae bacterium
AAAAGGTATTTCAAGCAATAATATGACTTTAATTATTGCAGGTATCGTGTGGATTTTAGTAGGATGGGCAATTCTTTGGATTTTAGACCTTTTCACATTAATCACACAAAAGAACGTTACAATATTTGCTTAAAAAAGAAAGCAACCTCATGGGTTGCTTTTTTATTGATAATACTTTTGCAATTGATTTAATAGAAATTTATGCATAGGTTCATAAAGCCATAAAATAGCAAGAAAATTAGAAATCCCCATAATTAATTCGAAGATTAAATCCATCAATAAATATTCCATAAAGGGTATCCCTAATGCAAATACTGATACGGGAATGAACATCCATCCGTAAATAAATCCAAAGATTAAACCAAAGAGAGCTAACGTCCAAACACCCTTAAACCCCTTAAATACAGTTGATAATAAGATGGGAATTAACATCCAACCGATGAGCATTGATGGAATGTGCAAGGGTATTACTGGTCCAAATGGTGAAAGTAAGTTAACGGCAATCACGTGAACAATCACAATCATTGTCGTTTTTTTAAACCCCAAGAGTCTAGTGTATAAAATAATTAAGAACGCTGTAAAGGAAACATTTGGGATAAAAGATAGTGCCATTTGTTGCGCAAAAAGAACAGCTGCTAAAACCGCTATTAGTGCAACATCTTTAATATGTTTTGTCTTTATCCCCATTTCTACCATCCTGACACCTTCGTCACTATAATTCTAATTTTTTCTCCATCTTTTAAAGTGTATCCACTAACCCCTTTTGTAGTTAACCGATATGAACTATTATCATAGACTTGAATCGCAAGATACGTTTTGTCCCAGTCTGTCATAATCTCAAACGTATCTCCCTTAACCCCTAAAATAATTTTCCCATCAATGGTTGAACCATCTGCAAAAAACCTAAATGAAGAACTACAAGTAGGATCAGCTTGATAGGTATTTGATGCACAAGTAAGCATAAAATTAACCTTTAAAACATCATATAGGGTATCGCCAGCATTAAATGCAAGTACATCTTCATATAGAACTTCTTCGTTTTCACTCGCAATCACAAGTTCAATTTCACCTGGACCATTAATTTCCTGACTTTCTCTATAAAAATAGAACCCAGCAATTAAAACAATAATCACTGATAATGTCACAATTAATTTTAAGGTGTCCTTGAATTTCATCATTTAAACCTCATTTCGAAAAATCGTATAAATATATTGGTTGTTGATTTTTTCTATAGAGTTGATATAAAACAAGTGCTGTAAATGCTTGAGGTGTAGAAAACATCATATCGATATCATCATCAGAGTTCATCCATTTGAATGCACCCTCATGTTCATAAGTTAAGAGTGCCTCAATCAAATCAACATCTTCACTTGTATATAAATCATCCCGTGGGTTTTCACCAATTGAAATTAATCCAATAATGACTGTTGCTGTTGTTGCGCTATTCGCATTTCCCCATGAAATGACTCCTTCAGGCGATAAATTGCTAATCATCATTGTTTTCAACTCTTCAATATAGTCACTCACATGTTCTTCATCTTTATATGGAGATAATGCTAGCATCGCCATTCCTGCATAATCCGCATCCATTAACGAAGGATCCGTATTTAAAATAACATCGATGAAATCATCTATTTTAGTTCTTGATACATTAGCCATATAAGCCGCATGCAATAATGTAGGAGCTTCATATGGATTTTCAGTTGACCTAGATTCTATCTTAGCCTTTGATATTGTGATGTCTTTATCTAAAACACGTTCATATACCAAGGCATTGATTAAACTATAAGCCGATTCTCGATCAAATGTCATACTCATATTTAAGTGACCACTTAAATGTTTTTGATTATCATTTGGATCAAGGTGGTAAATACTAGCAAGTACTGAATCATTAACAAATGATTCTGAGATAAAACTAGACACATATTCATCTAAAAATAGATTGATAGACTGATCTACTTTTTGATCTGTCTCATCTAACTGTGTTTGACACCCAGAAACCGTCAAAACACCTAAAAACAACATTACAACTAGCCAAACTTTTTTCATGTGCTTTCTCCTTTTATATAATAAAAAACCATACCCTTCTGGGGTATGGCAATAGACAAAAAGAGCAATTACGCTCGTCTCAACCCCAGAAGATGACTTAAATTTTGATAACTCGGTAGGTCTCCCGGCTTAACATCATCCTACTTTGCGCCTTCCCGTTTTCACAGTGGCCTTGCATTTCGTCCGTTTCACGGTTGCTGGGACAGCTCGAGCATTGACTCGATTCCCTGTTATGTATCTATATACACCGACTCATCTGATTAAGTTAATTTTATTATACGTTGCTTTTACGTAATATACAAGGCATGATTTGAGATGAAACCATTTTCAAAATATTTCACGAAATCTTTTGATATATCTTTTCTAAAAGTTTAACTCTTAAATCATTCAGTTTCATCTTATAATCCTTAATCGTTTGCTCATATTGAGATTTTGCGATTTCATCTTTGAGTGAACCCAAATTAATTAATACATTCATGCAAGCTCCTTCACCACCAGATGATAACATCAAGATAGCTACGCCTAAATCGGAAGTTGTTTGAGGATTACAGTGTTCGATTAATAAATCAAAATGATGAAGTGCTGAAATAGATAGGGTTGCGACTTTCAATGGTACGCGAATCGCTTCTAAAGTCCCTTCTTCTATTTTTTGATTGCGAACTTTTTTATCCTCATCACTTTCTTTAGGTAACTTGTAAGCATCCATGACTAAATTAAATGCCTCTGTGTCTTGATCAATCAACTTGGTGAGTTCTTCTTTGATTAACGTAAATTCAGACAATATATCTCTATACTCAAACTGAATGTTTGGATCTAGTGCCATAAACTTCTTTTTATCAACGGTTAAATGTCCAACCATTCTAACCAAAGCAGCACCCATTGATGATACTAGAGAAGATACTGATCCACCGCCTGGAGTTGCTGTTTTTTGATCAATTTCATTGATAAATTCACTAACTCTTAAATCAATAAGTTTCATCATTTACCCCTCACAATTTCTTGATTTCTTAATACCTGTTTACCTTTAATCCATAAATCGGTTACATGGTTAATTCCATAATGATAAAATACATAGTTTAAATTAGGAGCATCAAGTAAAATCACATTTGCAAGCTTGCCAATCTCAATTGATCCATTGGTATCACTAATTCCTAAATGATATGCTGCATTAAGTGTAACAGCAGTGAGTATTTCTTCAGGTAATAGTTTCATTTTATTAGCAGCAATTTGCATCATGAGTAATAGATTTTCTGTTGGACAACTTCCTGGATTGTAATCTGTAGATATAGATATAGCAACACCTTGATCTATCATTTTTCTTCCAGGAGCAAATGCTTTATTTAAATAAAATGAAGTTCCTGGTAAAAGGTTACCCACTGTATTAGATGATGCAAGTTTTTTGATATCTAAATCTGTAATCACCATTAGATGATCAACTGAACTGCAACCAAGTTCAACTGCTAATGATGTTCCCCCCAAAGATTTTATTTCATCAGCATGCATTTTAATGCTAAATCCTAACTTGCTTGCTGCACTAAGAATCTTTTTGCTATCGTTTAC
>JBAYCS010000120.1:0-3582 GCA_041668625.1 Acholeplasmataceae bacterium
AAGAAGATCCATTACTAACAGAAGAGCTCGAACTTACAGAATCAATGATTGTACAAGCAGAAACATTAAGTCAAAGTCTAAATCAAATGCTTGCCCAAGAAAATATCAATCTTATCCCACAACAAACAAGTGAAGCATTAAATCAACTCTTGTTAACGTTGGTTGATTTATCGGGTTCCTTTACGACACAACGTGATTCAATGCAAACACTGGGGCAATCACTTCAAACGATGAGCGCTACATTAGGATCCATTGGAACAAATCTCGGTCAAATTCAAACACATTTCAATGCGTTTGAACCGGGATTCCCATCAAATCAAGAAACATTGCAGATGATGGTTTTCGATGAATCTCATCAAGTAAAACCAATATTTAATAGTTTTATAGTGAATGAGGAACAGCTCCGCATGGTTATCATCTTAGATGCAAATGTGACCGATGAAGATATTGATCTCATCGCAAATACAATCAATGCTAGAATAGAACAAGAAGGTTTACAGGGTAGTGTTTTAATTTCTGGGAAACCCATCTTAGATCGTTCGATAAAGTCTTCGATGATGGATAGTATGCAGTATATGATGATTTTTGCAGTATTCATCATGATTATCATACTACTTGTCATATATAAAGTGCGTATGAGACTGTTACCGATTTTTATGATACTATTTGCTGTTGTTGCGACAGTCGGCATTATGGGATGGTTATCTATTGGTTTAACAATGGTTTCCATGGCAGTATTTCCTGTGTTGATCGGTTTAGGAATTGATTATTTTATTCAATTTCAAACACGATATGAAGAAGAAAGAGGGTAGACATGAAACACGATAAAGCACTTCAAGTAACCATCAAAAAAATGGTACCAGCGGTACTCATAGCGATGATTTCAACTGGCCTTGGCCTTCTTAGTTTGTACCGTTCCAAAGTACCGATGATTAATGATTTTGGTGCAATGTTAACAATTGGTATTGTCATTGCTTTTTTCATAGGAATATTTATCTTCCTACCGCTTTTATATATTCGAGATAAGCACTTTCCGAAAGTAGAAAAATCACGAGAGCGTAATATAAAAAATTCCAATAAATCTATATCACGATTTGTGGGAGTTATCTTGAAAATGAAATATGTTATTTTAAGTTTCGCTGTAATACTAGCGGTTATTGGTATTGTTGTTGATCAACAAGCAAAAGCAGAAACTAACTTAGAAAATTTTATGCCTCAAGATAGCCAAGCTTTAGCTGACATCAGAGAATTAAGAGAGTTAATAGGTTCCACAGAACAAATCGCTATTATTATTGAAGATACAGCTGTTTTAGATTATGAAAATCTTGTCATTATAAAAAATATTGAAAATCTTTTAAATACTGAGTACCAAGAACAAATTATTGAAACATCATCGCTATTAAATATTTTTTCAATGATGGGCATTAATGATTTTAATCTTATTAATGATACAACGCTAGAATCAATTCCTGTAGATCAACGAAAATTATTTATTAACGAAACACAGACAAAGACGGTAATCAATGTTTCAATGAGAGATATGGATGATCAAGAGTTTGGCTTATTTCTTGATGACTTAAGGGAAGACATTCAGGATATGACTACTGAAACAAATATCACAATCACTGGACAATCAGTCATCGATAGTGAAATGATGGACGCACTTACCACAGGTAGATATGAGATTACTATCATAGGACTTGTTCTAATCTTCTTAAGCTTACTTGTTATCTATAAATCATTTTATAGAGCGATATTACCCATTATACCCATTATCTTAATCGTCGGTTGGAGTGGCGGTGTTATGGCTATGTTTAACATTAGTTATACACCACTAACTGCCACCTTAGGAGCTTTAATTATGGGTATTGGAACAGAGTTTACGATTCTTATTACTGAACGCTTTGAAGAGGAAAAACTTAAAACAGAAAATCGACAAGAAGCTATAAAAAACGCATTATCTAAAATGGCAAATCCCATATTGGTTTCTGCATTGACAACCATGGGAGGATTCAGTGCACTCATCTTTTCAGACTTCGTTATTCTATCTAATTTTGGTATAATGACATTAGTCAATTTATCATTAGCATTGCTATCAACGATTGTGGTTTTACCCACAATATTAGCAATAAGCTTAAAAAAAGAAGTAAAGGTTTTAGAGCCTTTATTGTCTTCTTAGGAAAGATGGTGAGGTTTTGAAAGAAACGAAAGATTTAATTTTAGATGCGAGTTTAGAGGTTTTTACAGAAAAAGGTTATACATTAGCGACAACTTTGGAAATTTCCAAAAGAGCTGGTATATCAGAGATGACATTATTTCGTCATTTCCATACCAAAAATAACTTGTTTATAGAATCTATCAAACAAGCGATTGGTGACTCTATTGTTGATGATTTAAGCATGGATGTCAATCAAACATTTCGTGAGTTTATTCGCTTCTTGATACATGAAAAAATGTTGATGATATCAAGTCATACAACATTGATCAAAATGCTTATAAGAGAGACGCTTGCTCATACGTTACCTCAGGATTTAGCATTTACAAAAATGATTTATCATCAAGTCATTCAAAAAATTTCTCGATATGTGACACACCATCACATTCAAGTGGATGCCACCTCATTTGCAGAAATGGTGGTAGGCTTGCTTTTAAGATATGCTATCATGGAAGAACATCCACAATATCATGTGATGGATAAGGATGAGCAATCACATTATTTAACAACACACTTAAACATTTTAAACATTTAAAGGAGATTTGTTTCAATGATCGTACTTGCTTTTTTGATTATATTGACTATTTTAGCTTTTTTTGCAGATAAATTTATTAGAAAACACAATGTAAAAATTTATATTGTAGCAACCATTATTTCGATTCTAGCCTTTATTTTACAAGATAAGGCATTCACAACACCAATTATGCAGGGCTTTTTAGGATTAAGTTTCTTTTATATTGTCATGATAACTGGCGCCATTGATAAAAAATACAAGATTAAAGCGAAGTTTTTAGGGCTTAGAAGAGAGTATTCAATTATTGGTTTTATTGTTATTACCCCTCATGCACTTAAGTACACTTTGCAAGGATTAAATGGCACGATTGCCTTAGAATGGTTTGGTATTATTAGTTTTGTTTTAATGATTCCACTATTTGTGACATCATTTTTGAAGATTAGAAGAAAAATGAAAGCTAAAACTTGGAATTCAATCCAATCAGCTGCGTATATTATCTATATATTGCTTTTCATTCATTTAATTTTAAACTACACATTAAAAATTAATCTCATCTTATATCTTGTTATTTTCATATTCTATTTTGTGATGAAAATGATATATGAAATAAAAAAATATGACGCGAAGAAGAAAAAGAAACTTGCATCATCAGCCGCATAATATATTTTCCTCGTAGATGATTTGCAAATTTTAATGAATAGTTATTTAATGAAACCACTCATTGGGTGGTTTTTTTAATACTCATATAAAAAAAGTATCATGGTTGGGATGTGATTTGTATAATTGGTATAATAAGATTAAGAAAAGGATGTGTCAATATGAAATATTTAATAATGCATAATGGATTAAAGAT
>JBAYCS010000121.1:0-3573 GCA_041668625.1 Acholeplasmataceae bacterium
AAAACAATTACATCGTATTGCAAGATTACATGAAGTGGTCAAAATCGATGAAAAACAACATGCTTGTATCCATAAAGCAAGAGCTTTTGTCGAAGATTTAGTACAAGAACAAAAGCCTGTATATGGAATCAATACAGGGTTTGGTAAGCTTGCAACAGAGAGCATTAACAAAGATGAAGTAACTCAATTACAAAAAAATTTACTAATGAGTCATGCATGTGGCGTTGGTCGAATGCTTGATGTGGATGTCGTTAGAGCCATGCTTGCTTTAAGAATTAACGCACTTATCAAAGGATTTAGTGGTATAAGACTATCTGTTATTGAAAAGATGGTGGAATTCTTAAATTGTGATATTACTCCCGTAGTATATGAAAAAGGAAGTTTAGGGGCGAGCGGTGATTTAGCCCTTCTTTCACATATGAGCCTACCTTTAATTGGACTTGGAGATGTGATCGTTGATGGAAAAGTTATGACATCGATTGAAGGTTTAAAGATTAAAGGTGTTAAACCCATCGATCACCTTTTAGCTAAAGAAGGTTTGAGTCTGATTAATGGAACTCAAGCGATGAATGCCATTGGTGGATTAGCGCTATATGATGCGATTAAACTGATGAAAATATCTAACATGTCTTTTGCACTATCGATGGAAGCATTAAAAGGAATCACATCAGCATTAGACCCAAAAGTTCATGAGATTCGTGGACAAGAAGGACAACAAATTGTTGCTAGCGCAATGAGGAATTATTTAAGAAATAGTGGTTTAGCAATGCCACAAGATGAAAAAAGAGTTCAAGATGCATATAGTCTAAGATGTAGCCCTCAAGTTCATGGAGCATCTTATGATGCATTAAAACATATTAAAGACATTGTCGTTCGAGAGATGAATGCCGTAACGGATAATCCGTTAATTTTTGCTGATGAAAAAGAAGCAATTTCTGCAGGCAATTTTCATGGTCAACCTTTGGCTTTGGCTTTTGACTATTTAGGAATTGCAATGGCAGAATTAGCCAACATTTCAGAACGTCGATTAGAAAGAATGGTTAACCCACAATTATCGAATGGACTTCCTGCATTTTTGGTTAAAAAGTCTGGTCTTAATTCGGGTTTCATGATTGTTCAATATACTGCCGCTGCATTAGTGAGTGAAAATAAAGTTTTAGCTCATCCAGCATCTGTGGATTCTATTCCATCAAGCGCCAATCAAGAAGATCATGTTTCAATGGGTTCAATTGCTGCTAGAAAAGCTCGAACCATCATTGATCATGCTTATCAAGTGATATCTATGGAAATGATGACAGCTTGCCAAGCGATTGATTTTAGAGGTAAACATTTAATGGGATCAACAACGAAAAAAGTGTTTGATTATATTCGAGAAGAAATTCCTTTTATCGATCAAGATGTGATCATGCATCCGTATTTAGTTAAGATAGAAGAAATTATAAAAGAGGATTCATTTCTTGAACTCTTTGAATAGGAGTGAATTTATGTCTGTAACATTAAAAGATATTTTCAATACATTACCAAAATATCCTAAGTTTATAGAAGGTATTAGAAGAGCACCAAAACGTGATCTTATTTTAACCGAAGATGAAGTTGAGCTCGCTTTAAAAAATGCACTTCGGTATATACCTTCTGAATGGCATGATGAATTAATTCCTGAGTTTTTAGATGAATTATATGAAAAAGGAAGAATTTATGGATATCGCTTCCGTCCAACTGGAAGAATCTATGGAAAACCAATTGATGAATATCAAGGAAAAACCTTAGAAGGAAAAGCTTTTATGGTCATGATTGATAACAATCTCGATTTTAATGTTGCATTATATCCATATGAACTTGTTACATATGGGGAAACAGGGCAAGTTTGTCAAAACTGGATGCAATATCATCTCATCAAAAGATATTTAAAAATAATGAATGATCATCAAACCTTAGTTATTTTATCTGGTCATCCTTTGGGGCTATATAAATCACATCACATATCACCAAGAGTTATATTAACTAACGGACTCATGGTAGGCCTTTATGACAATGCACAAGGCTTTCAAAGAGCAAGTGCTCTTGGTGTTGCAAATTATGGCCAAATGACAGCTGGTGGATTTATGTATATTGGTCCACAAGGTATTGTTCATGGGACATACTCGACTTTATTAAATGCTGGAAGAATTAAATTAGGGATAGATAAAGATAAAGATTTAAAAGGGGTTTTATTTGTATCCTCTGGATTAGGTGGTATGAGTGGTGCACAAGGTAAAGCTATGGTCATTGCAGGTGGAGTTAGCATTATTGCAGAAGTCGATGACTCAAGAATCAAAACAAGACTGACACAAGGCTGGATTGATGTTGTCTATGACAATCCAAAAGATGCATTTAAAGAAGCGAAAAATGCAATTTTATCAGGTTTGTCTAAAGCTATTGCATATCACGGAAATATTGTTGATCTTTTAGAATATGCTGTAGATCATCAAGTGAAAATTGATTTATTAAGTGATCAGACGAGTTGTCATGCTGTTTATGAAGGAGGCTATTGCCCACAAGGACTCACCTTTGATCAAAGAACACAACTCTTAAAAACCAATCATGAAGAATTTAAATCAAAAGTTAACCAATCATTAATCAATCATTATCATGCGATTCAAAAATTAAGCCTAAATGGGACTTACTTTTTCGATTACGGAAACAGTTTTTTGAAAGCCGTTTATGATGCGGGTGTTAAAGACATTTGTAAAAATAGACAAAATGATTTAGATGGTTTCATTTTTCCATCATATGTAGAAGATATCATGGGACCTGTCTTATTTGATTATGGATATGGACCATTTAGATGGGTTTGCTTATCTGGTAAAGAAAGCGATTTAGAGAAAACAGACGCAGCTGCAATGGCCTCTATAGACTATAACAGAAGATTTCAAGACCGTGATAATTATGAATGGATTAAAAATGCGAAGAGAAATGCTTTAGTCGTTGGCACAAAAGCACGCATTTTATATCAAGACGCTAAAGGTCGTTTAAAGATTGCTCTTAAATTTAACGAGATGGTTAGAAATAAAGAGGTTGGACCTATTATGTTAGGAAGAGATCATCATGATACTGGTGGAACTGATAGTCCATTTAGAGAGACTTCAAACATTAAAGACGGATCAAACGTGATGGCGGATATGGCAACTCATGTCGCCTTAGGAAATGCCTCACGTGGGATGAGTTTAGTCGCACTCCATAATGGCGGTGGCGTTGGGATTGGAAAAGCCATTAATGGTGGATATGGCATGGTTTTAGATGGTTCATCAAGGGTTGATGAAATCCTTTCAAGCGCGATGTTATTTGATGTGATGGCTGGTGTATCTAGAAGAGCGTGGGCTAGAAATGAACATGCGATTGAAACAGCAGTACTCTACAATGAAACTGACGATCACTCTATGATTACAATACCATTTGTGTCAGATGAAAAACATTTAAAATTGAAAATAAAAACATATAGAGGGGGAAAATAGATTAATCAAATTGTTCAATGTGTGCCTAATATTTCTGAAGGTAAAGATATTGATAAAATCAAAAGAATTATTGAACCTCTTC
>JBAYCS010000122.1:0-3569 GCA_041668625.1 Acholeplasmataceae bacterium
AAATTCTAGATGGAACATTACAAATGAGTGCACTTGTCTTACCAGAAAATGCTGACGATAAAACTGTGACATGGTCAGTTGTTAACGAAACAGGAGTCGCAACGATTTCAACAAGCGGATTACTCACTGCAATTTCTGATGGCACAGTCACTGTAAAAGCAGTCTCACTTCGAAACAATAATATTTACGGCACGAGAGTCATCACAATCAGCAATCAAAATGTCGAAACAAATAATCCAGCACCGATTGATTTAGGATCTGCTGATAGTTTCACCATTCTTGCCAAAACAGGCGTATCCACTGCTTCAATTTCAGATATCACAGGCAATATTGGTGTCAGTCCTTCTGCAGCATCATACATCACTGGATTTTCTTTAATCCTTGATGCAACCAATGTATATTCAACATCCAGTCAAGTGACTGGCATGATCTATGCATCTGATTATGCTCTTCCCACACCTACAAATCTTACATCTTCAATCTCAAGTATGGAACTGGCATATACAGATGCTAGTGGTAGAACTCCTGATTATACAGAATTATATGCAGGTGATTTAAGTAGTAAAACATTAACTTCAGGTGTATATAAATACAGTACAGATGTCTTAATTAATGCAAACTTAACACTTTCAGGTAGTGCAACTGATGTTATCATTATTCAAATTGCTGGCTCATTAACACAAGCAGCAGGTACACAAGTTATTTTAACCGGAGGTATCCTTGCCGAAAACATCTTCTATCAAGTTGCAGGAGATGTATCTATTGGAACAAATGCGCATATCAAAGGAATTATTCTTTGTATGACGAGCATTGCCTTAAATACTGGAGCATCAATCAATGGCAAACTATTTTCTCAAACAGCTGTGACACTCGATGGTAATGATATTAACTAAGAAATAGAAACGAAAGAGGTGTGGTTATGGATGATCTAAAATTATACACAATTGATGAAATCACAGAGATATTAAAAATATCACAACGTACACTCTATGTTTACATTAAGAATAAGTCTTTAAAAGCGGTCAAAATGGGAAAATTTTGGCGAGTAAAAATGAGTGATCTCCAAGATCTTATTGATCATGGAACTCAATCAAATGACGTATAAAAATATTTGAAAGGAGAATTCTATGTGTCTCTTATTTTGGAAAAACAGAAATACAAAGAAAGATAATGGACCGATTGAAATAAGTTCCAGTGGTAGAAAAGATATGTTTTTAACTGGAGAAACTGGTCATGCGACATTCAGTGATCATAAATATCCACAAGTTCAAAGGTATCACATTTCAGAAAATAAAGATGAGATGAATGACAACTTCAAAAAATGGCGAGTAAGAAAAGACAATTCTTTGAAAACCATCCGTTTCTTTGATACTCAAAGACAAGCCATCGTTTATGCTCAAGGATTAGCCAATCGGAATGACACAACAATCGTCATTCATAAAGTCGATGGATCGATTCGAACGCAAAATTATAACAAAAAATGATTGTACCATTTGTTTGGTTTAATTGAAATAACTTATTAAAATGTTTCTTTTAAGCAGAAAAACAAATGACAATTGTCGGTAAAAGGAAGAATACCCTTCCTTTTACCGATTTTTTATATTAAAAAAACGCAAGCCATAGTGAACTAGTCTTGCGTTTGTATAACTTTATTTAAGATTTATTTGTTCCTTCGCTAATAAAATCTTGAAGGGCTTTCTCTGTGACTCGCCAATATTTGCCAATCTTGACAGCTTTTAAGTGGTTGAATTTGATAAAGTTATAAATCGTTCTGGGCGTTACTTTTAATATTTCAGATACTTCTTCAATAGTGTATAACTTGATGTCATTCATTGTGTCAACCTCCAAAATTGCTTTTATCCACTTATTAGTTTTTATTTTATCACTTCTGAAGCATAATAACAATAAGAAAAGGTCTTATGACGTCATAAACTGGTTTTTTCATCACTTTTCAATCAAATACATCGGCTATATACACAATAAGATAAAATTATGTCATTTAACACTTAATTGAAATGCGGATACCATCACAGATTAATCTTATGATTTAATGTGGATTTCACCACTAATCGAACTACTTCGAAGAACGCTAATGGGTGTTTTATCTTTATTTTGGATGTTACAATCTCCACTCACAGATTTAAACTTAATCGATTCGATGTAGAAATCTTTAGCTTCCATATCCCCACTTACCGTATTAAAATTTACAGTCTCTGCTTTTGAATCTTTAATATCGATATCCCCTGAAACAGTTGAAATGGATAAATCAGATTCAATGTGGACTTCTTCGAGATTTAAATCACCAGAAACCATCGAGACGACTAGATTAGAAATATGAAGACGACTAGCTTTTAGATCACCTGATACGGTGTTCCAGCGAGAGTCCGTTAAGATTGAATCTTTTATATCACAATCACCACTCGTGGTGTTGATTGTCAAAAGACTAATCTTTAAATCATGTAATAGTAAATCTGAAGATACGCCATGTTGGTTACATGTTTTAAAATCAAGTTCTTTTGGAACTTCAATGATGAACTTCATATCATTTGTATGATTTCTAAAAAGTGAAAAGCTTCTTAATTTAGGTGTTTCAATATTCAATTCACCTTTAGTATAACTGATGTGATACTTTTCAATATTTTCTCTACCCTTGTATAAAATTCTTATGTGATCATCTTTTGAAGGTTGAATGGTTAAATCTTCTGAAACAAGTTTAACTACTAAAGAAAAACTTTCTTCACTTGGAGTATATGACTTCCAGAGTTGATAGGTATCATTTGCCATATTATCTTCATCACTTATATTTGACGACTTAGATAATTCTTTTGCGATTAAAGCTGGATCTCCAAATCTCAAGATGACATCAGATTCTTGATGTCCTTCTTCAAGTGCTTCTTTCATCATGTCTTCATGATCTTTAATGATATCTTCAATTTCTGCATCACTTAAGTGTTGTTTTTTCAATTCTTTCTTTAAATCTTCGATAAATTTCATCATTTTTCTTTCCTCCTTTGTTAATCACATGGTATACACCACCAATAAATTGATCCCACTCTTCTCTGAGTGATAAATAATAAATAAACCCTTTTTCTGTCATTTGATAATATTTCCTAGGTGCTCCTTCTTTTGATTCAACAAGATAGGTTGTAAAATGCCCATCATCTGTTAATCGTTTAAGAATAGGATAAATTGAATTTTCACTAACATTGATATGATTGTAGAGTTCATTGATAATATCATATCCATAGTTATCTTTTTCTACCAGTACAGAGAGTACACAAAGTTCAATGATGCCTCGTTTAAATTGTGCGTTCATATTTTACCTCCTTATGTATCAAGTATAACACAGTATCATTTGTTACACAAGACCTAACAATAACAAAAAAAATGCCATATATGAAGGCACTTTATATCGATTAACTCCCTGAACTCTCATATCTTTTTAACCCTTGATGCCATATGAAAAGTGAAATCATAAACATCATAAGACTTGCAAGTATGACATAAAAGGTCTGTAGCCACAGGTTTCCATCAAAAAGTAACGCACGAATCGGGAAAAAGATGACGAC
>JBAYCS010000123.1:0-3544 GCA_041668625.1 Acholeplasmataceae bacterium
AATTGAAAAAGAACAATATAACATGAGTTATTATCAAGAAATCAAAAAATCAATATCAAACGATGAGTTCTTACTATATTATCAACCGATTGTAGATATAAAGACCGGTCGAATGATTGGAATGGAATCCCTTCTTCGATGGAACCATCCAACGATGGGAATATTACCACCAGGTAAATTCTTGAATGTTATGGATTTAACTGGCGATATTACTTGGTTTGGTAAATGGGGCTTTGAAAAAATCGTTCAGCAATACCTTACTTGGAAAAAGCAATTCAAGATTAGAGATTTGTTTATTTCAACAAACCTTTCGCCAAAGCAATTAATGATGGAAGGACTAGCAGAAGATTTTTATAATATAGTTAATAAATATGAATTTTCTGCAGAATCGTTTTGCTTAGAAATCATTGATTATTATTCAACAATTAGAAACCCAATTGCGCTACAGAATTTGTCTGAATTTAGAAGATATGGTTTTCGAATTGCCGTTGATGATTTAGGACTAGACTTCGATATTATAAGTGATATGACAAGAGTCAAAGCCAATATTATTAAAATTAGTCGTGAAGATGTGATGAAAGTGATGAATGATTTTCAAGAATCTGAACAAATATCTAAAGTAATATCAACAGCGATTCAAAATCAGAAAATGGTTATTGCTGAAGGTATTGAAGATGAGGATATGATTAAACGCATGTCTGATCTTGATATTCGCTTTATGCAAGGTTATTATTTTTCCCAACCTAAATCCGCAGAAGACACAGCCAAAATTTTTAAGAAAAACATTTGGGACTCGGATACGTTTGCAAGAATTACCAAATAAAAAAGCGCTGAATTCGGCGCTTTATTTTTTTAATTAAATAGTCCGTTATGAAGAATCTTCATTGATTCATCGACAACAAAATCAACTTCAGCTTCAGTGACTTTATCTCTAAACAATATTTGAAGACCAACGAAATTTGAAATACCCATTAATACATAGGAAACGGTTTCTAAATCAATATCACTTCTTACTTCGCCGAGTTCAACAAATCGTTTTAAATGAAATACATACGAGGAAGAAAATGACTCATAATACTCTTTAAAGATCACTGGATCTACAAAAAGCGACTCCCATATAACCTTATAGGCAAGTGGATCTTTTTTAACGTATTGAATAAACGATTTTAGTCCAGCACGTTCAATATCTACTCTGGTAGTTAATCCTTCAATGGCAACTGAACTTGCTTGCCTTATACTTAGTCTATATTCATCAAGAAGATATAAATAAAGAGCTAGTTTATTATCAAAATAAATGTAGAAAGTTCCAGCAGCAACCTTTGCTTTCGCGATGATATCATTTATAGAAGTAGAATGATACCCATTATTTGAAAATAATTTTTTCCCGGTTCTAATAATCTTGTTAAAGGTCTTTTCTCCAACTTTTGTTTTTGGAAGACGATAAGTGTCTGGTTTCATTTTCATCACCTTCACTTATTTTATCTTATACAGGAATAAAACACAAGAACTATTTGTCTTAAAAATCGTAATAAATTATGGTGAATAAGTTTTCATATATAAAAAATTTGATAGCGCTTACTTTATTATTTGCGATTTATCGCTAAAGTTGGCGCTTTTTTTGATATGATAGATACATAGTGCGTTTAACACAATAACCACTTTATTATTTTTTGATTGAAAGCGCTTGACATTTAAAACATATTTTTATAAAATGGTTACATAATATGAATATTTATTCACATATATTTCAAATGAACACAAACCATTTTTTATGATGTATAGATAACTGGCCCAAACAAATTATATGTTTAGGCTCTTTCATATGAAAAGGAGGATATTCATGAGTAAAAGAGTTTTTATTGTCGCTGCTGCGAGAAGCCCCATTGGTAGTTTTTTAGGATCTTTAAAAGATGTTCACGCCTCAGACTTAGGTTCGCAAGTTCTCAAAAAAATGCTTGATGATCTTAATTTGCCTCTTGAAGCTATTTCCGAAGTAATCGTTGGAAATATTTTATCAGCTGGCTTAGGTCAAGGAATTGCTAGGCAAATCTCAATTAAAGCCGGAATTCCTGCATCAGTTCCCGCATACTCATTAAATATGCTTTGCGGAAGTGGAATGAAAAGTGTTTTAAATGCATTTGTAGGGATTCAAGCTGGTTTTTCAAGTATTGTTGTCGCTGGTGGTGTCGAATCTATGAGCAGAGCGCCATACTTAGTTTCTTCTAGAATTCGTGATGGCGTTAAAATGAGTGATTTTGCACTAACCGATCATATGATTGGTGATGCATTAACTGATGCTTTTGGTAATATGCATATGGGTATTACTGCGGAAAATATTGTTGCTAAATATGGAATAAGTCGCGAAGAACAAGATAATTTTGCATATAGTTCACAAACAAAGGCAATCAAAGCAGTTGATAGCGGAAGATTTAAAGATGAAATTATTCCGATTGTGATTAAAACTAGAAAAGGAGAAATTGTTTTTGAAAATGATGAGTATCCTAACCGGACAACTACCCCAGAAATTCTTGCTAAATTAAGACCAGCATTCGTAAAAGATGGTTCAGTTACAGCCGGAAATTCTAGCGGTATTAATGATGGTACTTCATTTACAATCATTGCTAGTGAAGATGCTGTTAAGAAATATAATTTAGAAGTTCTAGCTGAAGTAGTAGCTGTTGGTCAAGGCGGAGTTGATCCAAACTATATGGGAATGGGTACAGTCCCAGCAATTGGCAATTTGTTAAAGAATTACGATTTGAAACTTAAAGACATGGAACTAATTGAATTAAACGAAGCTTTTGCAGCTCAATCTATTGGTGTTGTTAAAGAATTATCTGAGCAACACGATATGAAAGAAGAAGATATCTATGCTATAACTAATGTTAATGGTGGCGCTATTGCATTAGGACATCCTGTTGGAGTTAGCGGTAATAGAATCGTTGTTACGTTGTTACATGAAATGATTAAACAAGATAAACATTTAGGCTTAGCTAGTTTATGTATTGGTGGCGGTATGGGTACCGCTGTAGTAATAAAGAGAAAGTGAGGAAAAATTAATGAAATTAAAAGATAAAGTTGCTGTAGTAACTGGTGGCGCTAAAGGAATTGGCGCAGAAATTTGTAAAGCATTCGCAAATGAAGGAGCTAAGGTAGTAGCTGTTGATATGGGTGAAATGTCTTATGAAATGGAAAATGTAGAATTTTATAAATTAAACATTACTGATGTAGATGGTTGTAAGACTTTCTTTGATGAAATGGTAGAAAAATATGGAAAAATTGATATCTTAGTTAATAATGCAGGTATTACTAGAGATGCAATGACTAGAAAAATGACTGATGAACAATGGAACTTAGTTTTAGATGTTAACCTTAAAGGAATTTTCAATCTAGTTCGCTATATCGGTCCACAAATGGAAGTTAATAATGGTGGATCTATTATTAATATTTCTTCAGTTGTTGGGGTTTTTGGAAATATTGGTCAAGCAAATTACGCAGCTACGAAAGCTGGGGTAATTGGCTTAACTATGACTTGGGCAAAAGA
>JBAYCS010000124.1:0-3539 GCA_041668625.1 Acholeplasmataceae bacterium
TAAAAAAAAGGGTATAATTCTTTTTGCGCGGGTGTGGCGAAATTGGCAGACGCACTAGACTTAGGATCTAGCGCCTTAGGCGTGCAGGTTCAAATCCTGTCACCCGCACCAACCACACAAAAAGACGACATTGTCGTTTTTTTATTTGTTTTTTATAAGTTTTACTAATAGAATGTGAAAATGTAAAAAGACCTTATCATTTACATTTTAATCATGTATAATGAATATGTTAAGCAACCTTTCTAAAAGGAGGGATTTTGAAATGCTTTCAGTTGGAAGTAAAGTAAATGATTTTGCATTGCCTGATCAAAACGGGAAAATCCATCATTTATCTGATTTTAAAGGTAAGAAAGTTGTCATCTATTTTTATCCAAAGGATAACACATCAGGGTGTACCACTCAAGCATGTGCATTTAGAGATTCATACGATGAGTTTAAATCCCTAGATGTCAAGGTGATTGGCATTAGCAAAGATAGTCCAAAAAGCCACCAAAAATTTATTCAAGATTATGACTTACCATTCTTATTATTAAGTGATGAAAACTTAGAGGTTATCGAATCATTTGGTGTTTATGTTGAAAAGAGTATGTATGGTAAAAAATACATGGGAGTTTCAAGATCAACGTTTGTTTTAAATGAAGATCATATCATTACCCATGTTATTGAAAAGGCTTCTCCGAAAGAGAATGCATCAGATATATTAAAAATATTAGTTTAAATAGATTTGGAGGGAGTATTTCATGGTAGCAAAAAAAGTAATTAAGTCGATGGACGGTAATGAAGCTGCTGCATATTGCGCATATGCATTTACAGAAGTTGCCGGTATTTATCCGATTACACCATCAACCCCAATGGCTCAATATGTAGACCTATGGGCATCGGAAGGCAAAAAGAATCTTTTTGGAATGCCTGTAAAAGTCATTGAAATGCAAAGTGAAGCTGGTGCCGCAGGTACTGTTCACGGATCATTGCAAATGGGTGTTTTAACATCAACGTTTACAGCATCTCAAGGTCTGTTATTAAAGATTCCTAACATGTATAAAATCGCTGGTCAAATGTTGCCGGGCGTTATCCATGTTGCAGCACGTAGTATTGCAGCGCAAGCTTTATCTATTTTTGGTGATCACCAAGATGTGATGGCTGCTCGTCAAACGGGATTTGCAATGATTGCATCTTCATCTGTTCAAGCAGCAATGGATTTAGCAGGTGTAGCACATTTATCAGCCATTAAATCTAGCATCCCATTCCTACATTTCTTTGATGGTTTTAGAACTTCACACGAAGTTCAATCAATTGAAGTTATGGATTATGCTGTATTTGATCGTTTGATGGACCGTGAAGCGGTTGCAAAATTTAGAGCTAAAGGATTAAACCCAGCACATCCAATCACTCGTGGTACTGCACAAAGTGATGACGTTTATTTCCAAACGAAAGTTCTACAAGCCTCTCATTATGCAGGAATTCCTGACATCGTGAATGCTTATATGGAAGAAATCTCTAAGGTCACTGGTCGTCCATATGCACCATTTGTATATTATGGTGATAAAGATGCAACAGATGTTGTGATCGCGATGGGTTCTGTTGTAGATGCAGCAAAACAAACAGTTGACCACTTAATTGAAGAGGGTAAAAAAGTTGGTATCTTAAATGTTCATTTATACCGTCCTTTCTCTGCCGAATATTTCTTAAATGCACTTCCTAAGAGTGTTGAACGTATTACAGTATTAGATCGTACTCTAGAACCTGGTGCTACAGGAGATCCTTTATACTTAGACGTTCGTAGCGTATTCTATGGTCGTGAAAAACAACCACTCATTTTAGGTGGACGTTATGGTTTATCTTCTAAAGATACAACACCTCCAATGATCTTAGCTGTATATGACAATATGGCAAATGAACAAAAAGATCATTTCACTGTAGGTATTGAAGATGACGTCACTTATACTTCATTAAAAGTTAATCAAGACACTCAAATAATGGATAAAGATTCCACTGAACTCTTATTCTTTGGACTTGGTTCAGATGGTACTGTGGGTGCATCTAAAAATATTACGAAGATTATTGGTGACAATACGGATCTTTATTCACAAGCTTATGCGTCATATGACTCTAAAAAAGCTGGTGGTGTTACCCGTATGCACTTACGTTTCTCTAAGAAACCAATTCGTTCAACTTATTTAGTGAATTATCCACACTTTGTTTCTTGTTCTACAGATACATATCTTAAGAAATATGATATGTTAAAGGGCTTAAGAGAAGGTGGAACATTCTTACTTAATACAACAACACCAAAAGAAGAAATTGAAGCATTACTTCCAAATCGTGTGAAGCGACAACTTGCGACGAAGAAAGCGAAGTTCTATATTATTAATGCCGTTGATTTAGCTTATGAAATTGGGTTAGGTCGTCGTATCAATACGATTATGCAATCTGCATTCTTCAAACTTAATGAACATTTAATGTCAGCTGATGATGCAAATAAATACATGAAGAAATATGCTGAAAAGACTTATGGTCGTAAAGGTGAAGCAGTTGTTGAACTAAACAATGCAGCGATTGATGCTGGTTACCAACATTTAATTGAAGTCAAAGTTAACCCAGATTGGGCAGTCTTAGAAGATGAAGAAAAGATTGAACAACAACGTCCTGACTTCGTTAGAAAGATTGCTGATATCGTTAATGCGATTGAAGGTGATTCACTTCCTGTTTCAGCATTCTTAGGTTATGAAGATGCCCATATGGAAAATGGATCAACTGCTTATGAAAAACGCGGTATTGCTAACTTTGTTCCTGAATGGCGTAGTGAAAACTGTATCCAATGTAACCAATGCGTCTTCGCATGTCCACATGCAGTTATCCGTGCATTCTTAGCCGATGGCACTGAAGTTGAAAAAGCTCCAGATGGCACGAAGTTCTTAGATGCTAAGGGTAAAGGTATGGAAGGCATGAAGTTTACAATTCAAGTCTCAACACTTGATTGTACTGAATGTGGTGTGTGTGTTCAAGTATGTCCAACACCAACTAAGTCATTAGCGATGGTTCCAATTGGAGATGAACTCGCTAAAGGTTCTCAACAAATTGCGGATTATTTCTTCAATGAAGTGACTTATAAAGATATGGGTGTTGATAATGCGAAGAATTTATCATTCCAACAACCACTCTTTGAATTCTCTGGAGCATGCGCAGGTTGTGGTGAAACACCTTATATTAAGGCTTTAACTCAACTGTTTGGTGATCATATGGTCTTTGCGAATGCAACAGGTTGTACATCAATTTATGGAGCATCATTCCCAGCAACACCATATACAACAAATGCTGAAGGTTTTGGTCCAGCATGGGCAAACTCTTTATTCGAAGATAATGCTGAGTTTGGATTTGGTATGCGTATATCTTATGAAACTATTCGTGATAGAGTTCAAACTTTATTATATGACCATTTAAATGAAATGCCAGAAAGCTTAAAGGCATTAGCTGAAGAATGGATTGCAAATCGTAAGAGTGCTGAAATCACAAGACGTTTACAAAAACCAATGATTGCA
>JBAYCS010000125.1:0-3476 GCA_041668625.1 Acholeplasmataceae bacterium
GATATGTGCGATAATCGAAAAATTTCTTATTTTCTTTTGTCTTTCATTCCATGATGCTTTATTCATACTCACAACCCTTTCGCGTGATTATTGTATCATTTTTTTAATGATAATGAAAGAAGTTTTCATTACATTTATTTAGTTTTTTAAGTAATTAAACATGTAAAACGCTTTTATAATAAAACATATAAAATCGCGTTGCAAAACCCTTGCAATTGAAGTATAATATCACTGTAAGATACATTACATTAGGAGGAATTAAATAGTGAGAAAAGTATTGATGTTATTTTTCGTTGCTTTCGCAGCATTCACACTTTTTGGATGCAATAGCAGCGAATACAAAGTTGATGGTGAATTCTTAGCATATGAAGCGCAAGTTCACACAAATGGTACAATGATGGTTACGACAGTGTCTGTAACAATCGAAAAGGGTAAGATCGTTGATTTCAATATCGATGCACGCCAATCTAAGAAGACTCAAAATCCCGAAACATTAGCATGGACGTTTACTTGGAATGAAAAGACTAAAAAAGAACTAGGCGATGCTTATGGTATGGTTGCAAACGGTGGAGCCATTGCAGAATGGTATGTTCAAGCTGAACGTATTGAAGCATTCTGGTTAGAAAATGGTGTTGATTCAGTAACAGTTAAAGACGGTGTTATTGACAATGTCACTGGTGTTACGATTAAAGATGGTGGCTACTTGGCATTAGCTAAAGAAGCTGTTGAACTTGCTAAAGAAGGCAAATTCCAATCAATCTACTGTTCAGGTACTAACCTATATAGTGCACACATGGTTGTGACTCCAAAAGGTGCAATCGAATCATTAATGTTAGATACATTACAAATGAATCGTGCTTCTACAACTTCTGGTACATTCCAATGGAATGCGAAGACTAAACAAGAATTAGGATTTGAATACAAGATGCATTATGGTACTTCAGGCGCAGCAGACTTAACTGCTTACCAAGCTTGGTTAACTGCAAATAACAAGTTAGAATGGTTCCAACAAGCAAACCTAATCACTGATGAAATCATTGAAAACGGTTGGAGTTCAACTGTTGACATTCCAGCAAGTGTTACTGTTACAACTGAAGATTACCTAGTCGTATTAGCAGATCTATTTGATTTTGCTGGAGACTCAGTTAAATAATTAACTCATAAAGGAACATCCTCTGATGTTCCTTTTTTGTTACCTATAATTTTATATGATTATATAAAAAAAAGAGTTTCTCAAAAACTTGAGTAAACTCTTTTGATCTATTTAGTAAGTTATTCTTCGCTTTCATCATCAGTAATAGGTACAATCTCAATCATAACTTCTAAAACTTTCTTCATATCTGCACTCATGACGCTTACTAATAAGTTTTGAAATCTAAATTGATCACCAGCAGTGGGAATCTTACCAAGTTCATCAGTAACCCATCCATTGACGGTTGAAACATCAAGTTCTACATCAATACCAATTAGTTCAAATAAGTCTTCTAAATCTGCATGACCTTTGACTTTATAGTGCGACTCATCTATCTTAATGATCTGTTCAACAATTTCATCATGCTCATCCCAAATATCACCCACAAGTTCTTCTAAGATGTCTTCCATCGATACAACTCCGAGTGTTCCGCCATATTCATCTTTAACGATTGCTAAATGGGCTTTATGAGCTTTTAAAAGATTCAATAGATGAGAGACTTTCATATATTCTGTCACGAATACAGGAGGCTTAATGATGTTTTCTAAGGGTTCTTTATCGATTAATACAAGGTTATAGAAATCTTTATGATTAATGGTACCAATGATATGATCAATATTTGTATCATAGATAGGTAGTCTCGAATAGCCAGATTGTTTAAATGCTTTAATAATTGATTTAGTATCACTATTGATATCAACTGCAACCACATGAACTCTTGGTGTGAATATTTCTTCAACAAGCAAATCATCAAAATCAATGACACTACGTATTAAATTACCTTCGTTTTCATTGATGCCACCTTCTTGTTGGACCTCATGAACGTATGTGAGTAATTCCTCTTCAGTAATACCATCATCGGTTTCAAATTTAAAGGTCTTATTCATTAATCTTTGCCATAGGCTAAATAGATAAATGAATGGAAATAAAAGCCATGTAAAGAAAATTAAGAATGGCGTTACGACAATTGCGAATCGTTCAGGAACTTTTTTAGATAAACTCTTTGGCGTAATTTCACCGAAAATCAAGACTAAAGTTGTCATGACAGCAGTTGACAATGTCACCCCGATGTTACCAAAGTTTCTAACGAAAAACACAGTGGCAATTGAGGCTGATAAAATATTGACGATATTATTTCCAATTAATATAGTTGTTAATAGTTTTTCAAATTTAAGCGATAAATGATAAGTTCTTTCTGCACGCTTATCACCTTTTTGAATCATGTGCTTTAACTTAATTTGATTGATGGATGAAAATGCAGTTTCAGAAGATGAAAAGAACGCAGATAATAAGATTAATCCAATCAATATTATAATTTGTGTAATGTCTTGTTGGGTCATACGTCATCAATATCCTTATCTTGATCATTTGAAGGTTTAGTAATTCTCACGCGAGAGATTACTTTATCTTCAATCGATAAAACTTCAAATTTAAATCCTTCATAAACAATGACTACTTCCTCATTTTCCTCTGGGAATCTTCCAAGTTGTCCTAAAATAAATCCACTGACGGTATCATAATCTTCAACAGGAAGACCTGCTTCAATAATATCTTCGACGTCATTGATGTTTGATAATCCATCGACTTCAAATGTATAATGATCAACTTGTTTTATTTCTTCTTCCTCATCATCATATTCATCAAAAATATTACCCACGATTTCCTCAATTAAGTCTTCAATTGTGACAATACCAGCTGTTCCACCATATTCATCTAAGACGATGGCTATATGGTTTTTTTGTTTTTGCATTTCTCTAAAGAGTTCACTTGTTTTTTTAGAATCTGGAACAAAATAAGGCGGTCTGAGTAATGCTTTAACTGAAAATTTTTCTTCTGGATTATCAATATATCTAAGTAAATCTTTCACATGCACAGTTCCAATGATATGATCAATATCGCCTTCATAGACAGGAAATCTTGTGAATTGTTCCGTTCTCACATAATCTAGGACTTGTTTTTTAGTGGATTTAACACTTAATGCGGAAACTTCAGTTCTATGTGTCATAACTTCATCTACAGTCGTATCACCAAATTCAAAGATATTTTGAATCATTTCTGATTCTTCTTCGTCAATATCGCCGGTTTTGCTACTTGCTTCAACGATAGTCATAATTTCTTCTTCGGTCACTTTTCGATCCCCCTCATTAGGGTGAAGTCCAAAAAGTCTACCAAATACAGACGATAGATAATTGATGACCCAATAGAGTGGTCTAAAGAGTTGGATCCAAAAAGAGACAAATCCAATCGTTTGATAAATGACACCACTTGGGTATTTATTTGCTAA
>JBAYCS010000126.1:0-3472 GCA_041668625.1 Acholeplasmataceae bacterium
CGGTGGTCGTGCATGTTTTGGAAGAATAAATTCAATATACTCTCTTCCGAGATTTGTCAAAGCAATTTCTGTATTTCTTCGATCGTTTTGATCTTTAGTTCGTTTGACAAATCCCTTTTTCTCTAGCTTATCAATGGTATATGTCATACTGCTATTTGCCATTAATAGTCTTTTAGAGATCATTTGAATTGCCCGTGGCCCTTTATGATAAAGCATTTCTAATGTCCCAAATTCAGTCGTATTGAGATTATTTGATTCAATGTCAGAAGCAATGTTTCTTTCAATGTGTTGCATCGCTCTAAAGAGCACTGCAGTGAGCTTTAAATCAATTTGATTATTTGTCATGATCCATATACTCTTTCTTAAATTCTTTATCACTTCTCACGGTATCGATATGTCTTACTAGTTTTTCGATTTGATTTCTTTTGTCTCTAAACTTTGGAGGAAGAGCAAGAAGCTCACCTAAATTTTCATATGATTCTTCGTCATCGATAAAACCAGGTCCTTCTGTTGCAAACTCAAATAAGATATTTGGGTATAGTCTTGTGTATAAAGATCTAAAATAGAAACGATCAACAAATCCTGAGTGACGAGCACCAATCTTGTTCAAGTGATTAATCCATTGGTGAATATCTTCTGTATCATTAACTCTAAAAGCAACATGATGTACTGCTCCATAGCCTTGATATCCTTGGGATAATTGATTCGTTTTTTCTAAGATGACAGAAGCTCCATTTCCACCTTCACCTGTTTGGTATAAAAATAAATTCTTATCATTTAAAAGTAAATCAAAAGTTAGATATTTTGTGAGCACTTCATCCATTCTTAATTGATCATTAACTCTAAAATAAATAGGTCCTAATCCAATAATCGCATATTCGTTTGGAATAGGTCCATTAAGCCATGGAATGCCAGGTTTAACTCCATCGATATTTTCATCTGAAATTAAGAAATATTCTTGACCATCAAAATCTTCAAAGAAAATAGTTTTTCTATCAAAAAGTAAAGTTATCTCATCATGTTTAATATTTAGTTTTTCGAATCTTCTCTTCCAATATAAAATCGAAGCATCATCTTTAACACGTAGTCCAGTTTTTGCAATTTCGTTAGTCCCTTTTGATGCTTTTTGATTACCTGGAAAATCAAAGAAAGTTACATCCGTTCCCGCGCTTCCTCGATCATCAGCAAAAAATAAGTGATAAGCTTGTATATCGTCTTGATTGATTGTCTTTTTAACAAGTCTCAATCCTAAAACATATGTGAAAAATTCATAAATCTTTTCTGCACTTGATGTCATTGCAGTAACATGGTGTATCCCAATTAGTGGTTTCATTATTACCCCTCCATTCATCTTCATTTTAACAAAATAAAGTTTAATGTCACGCATAATGCTTCGAATTCGAAATATTTCAAACTTGAAGACTTTAGAGCGAAAAAAAGGTATAATGTAAAAGAAAGAAAAACAAGGAGTTATTATGAGAAAAAGCAAGTATTGGTACAAACTCGATAATGCAGCTAAAATATTTCCCGCTGTTTCTCAAGATGAGCGTAGTAATGTTTTTCGATTATCATTTTATTTAGATGAAATCGTTGACCCTGACATTCTAGAACAGGCAGTAAATGAGATACTTCCGAGGTTCGAAACATTTTCAGTCACCTTAAAAAATGGTCTTTTCTGGAATTATTTCGCAAGTAATCACCGTCCATTTGTGGTTGAACCTGAGGTTGCACAAATATGCAAATATTTTAAACCTATTCAAAATAATGGTTATTTATTTAAAGTTTATTATTTAGACAATAAAATTACACTTGAGACATTCCATGCATTATCAGATGGCTCTGGAGCACTACAATTTCTAAAGTCTATCACATTTACTTACTTTTGTTTAAGAGGGTTTGATCTAAGTTCTGAAGGTAAAATTCTTTCAGAAAAACCTTACTCTAAAAAAGAGAGTGAAGACAACTTTGTTTCTAACTATGATAAAAACAATAAGCTCAATCTAAAAGAGGATAAAGCCTATCATATTACCGGTGAAAGTTTTAGCAGACATTGGGTTTTTTTATTAAAAATAAAATTTGACACCACATCATTTATTTCAATGATTAAAGCGAAATATCAAGTCACATTAACTCAATATATAACTGCTTTATTTGCCTATAGTATTTACAGTGAATCCCTAGATTTTGTTGGTAAGAAAAAACCAATTAAGGCACTTATCCCAGTCAATTTAAGACCCTATTTTGATTCTGTAACACTCAGAAATTTTTCACTTTATATTAAAGCTTCTTATGATGCTAATAAACCCAAGTGGACATTTGAAGAAATGCTTGAGGTTACGAAGACTCAATTTAAAGAACAGCTTGATAAAGACATTTTACATGGAAGAATTAGTGCTTTAGTAGGTTTTGAAAAGAACTTTTTGATTCGGATTTTACCACTCGCGCTAAAAACTATTGCATTTAAGATTGGTTATAATATTTTAGGCGAGTCTATTTCTACTGTCTCTTTTTCCAACCTAGGAATCGTAGATCTTCCAGATAGTCTAAAATCTAAAGTATTAGATGCTGATTTTGTGAATGCAGGGTATGGAATTGCGATGACAGGTATTTCACTCCATGGAAAAACTAATATTTTATTGGCAACACCACTTAAAGATTTATCGATTATGAGCTTTTTTGTTCAACATTTAGTCAGTGAAGGAATTGATGTAACACTTGATACCAATTATCGGGAGGGCTATGATGAAATATTGTAAAAATTGTCATGTCCACTATGATACAGATTTAGAAAACTGTTTATTTTGTAATCAAAAACTCGAAGATGAAAACACAAAACCATCTTATTATAAATTCTCACTCATCCAAAAGAAACCTAAAGCTAATTTCTTTTATCGATTATTCATTTTCTTAAACATTATTAGTGCTTTAGTGTCAATTTATGTGGACTATTTAAGTGGGAATCCACTTTCTTGGTCATGGATTGTTTCAGTCACGAATGGCTATGTGATTATGATGTTTATCATGATGTGGCCTGCTTCCCCATGGACGTCAAGAGTTTCTAAAATTGTCGTGACTTCTGCATTAACCATCATCCTCCTAGGACTTGCAATTAATGATTACAGTTGGGCGATCGATTACGTTTTCCCATTAACGATTATGATGAACATGCTGCTTCTAACTGTACTTATATTAATTGATCGTAAAAAATGGTTTGAATATTTTGGAAACCTATTTATTATATCGTTGATTGGATTAATTCCTGGATTATTCAATATTATTCGTGTCACAACTGTAACATGGCCATCTGCTGCTACATTCACTTACGCTGTTGTAACTATCCTTGGAATCATCATCTTACCTTCGAAATCAAGTCGTGAAGAATTTAAACGAAGATTTCATATCTAACAAAAAAACCGTCAATTGACGGTTTTATTTTTTAGTCTATTTTGTGCCTAACATCTTGACTAGATTC
>JBAYCS010000127.1:0-3464 GCA_041668625.1 Acholeplasmataceae bacterium
CTGATTTCTAGAATGACAACAGATACCTATAATATGTATAATGCAACTGCTTCAATGCAACGCTTAGGTGTGAGAGCTCCAGTACTGCTCATTGGTGGGATTTTAATGTCACTTTTACTAGATCCCATCTTAACCTTAATTATGGTAGCTATGCTTCCTTTAATTTTAATTATTGTCTATGTCTTTTCAAAACGAGGAATTCCTTTATATAAGAAGACTCAAGGCTTTGTTGATCAATATATAAGAAAATTAAGAGAATATATTACAGGGTCTCGTGTGGTCAGAGCATTATCAATGCATAATCATGAAATGAATGCCTTTGATGAAGCAAATAAAAACACAGTGGACGCCGAATTAGCTGCACAGATCACCATGGCAAAGATTAATCCCATGATGAACGCAGTCATGAATATTGGCCTTGTTGTGGTGTTAGTGATTGGAGCATATCGACTTAGCTTAGGTCACACTGAAAAAGGGCAAATCATGGCATTTGTGACGTATTTTACGATTATTTTGAATGCGATGATGAGTATTACGCGTGTTTTCGTTTTAGCATCTCGTGCAACAGCTTCAGCCGATCGTATTCAAGAAGTTTTAGATATGCCTATTGATATAAAAGATGGACTTCTCCCTTACATCGAAAGAAAAGATGTCCCACACATTACCTTTGATCATGTCTATTTTTCTTATAATGAAAAGGAACATAATGTTGAAGATATTACATTTACATTAAATCAAGGACAGTCCTTAGGCATCATCGGAGCAACCGGTTCAGGTAAAACAACCTTAATTAACTTGTTGATGAGATTTTATGATGTCAGTAGTGGATCGATTAAAATCTATGATACGGATATCAGAGATTTAAAAGCAAATGACTTAAGAAAACGAATTGGTGTTGTTTTTCAAAATGATGTCATCTTCGCCGATAGTATTTTTGGCAATATCCAGTTTAACAGACGTGATATTAGTGATCGTGATATTGAACTTGCGACAGAAGTTGCTCAAGCTGATTTCATCTATGAAAAAGAAGATGATTTTAAATATCAAATGGCTCAAAAAGGGATGAACTTATCAGGTGGACAAAAACAAAGACTACTAATCGCACGTGCGGTAGCAGGTAAACCTGATATTTTAGTCTTTGATGATGCTTCAAGTGCACTCGATTATCAGACCGATAAGAACATGCGTCAATCGATCAAGAAGTCTTTTTCAAAAACAACGAAAATTATTATTGCACAACGGATTTCCAGTATTAAAGATTCGGACCATATTTTACTGATCGATGAAGGAAAGATTGTCGCATCCGGTACGCATGATGAACTCATGAAGTCATCGAAAATATATCAAGAGATTGCTTTCTATCAATTAGGAGGTGAACGCTCATGATGTATGCAGGTAAACAAGGCCGTGGAAGAAATGACGGTAGTCAAAAAGCTAAAGATGTCAGATATGTCTTAAAGAGATTATGGGCTTATTTAGTCTACTATAAACGGAAACTGATTATTGCTATTTTTATCGCGATTATCAGTAATGTGTTATCACTTTTTGGACCATTTTTAACCGGAAGAACGATATCAGCTATGGAAGATGGTGTCGATTTCGAAAAAGTATTTTTCTTTGCAGGACTCATGATCATCTTTTACTTATCAAGTACATTGATGAGTTACTTATTATCAAAAGCCATGATTAGAGTTTCTCAAAGTGTTGTGTATAAGATGAGAAAGGATTTATTTGCGAAACTCAACCGCGTACCAATTTCATACTTTGATCAAAACCAAACTGGAGATATCATCTCTAAAATGAGTTATGATATTGATACAATTAATACCTCACTTGCAAATGATGTGATTAGTACAATCACAAGTGCAATTACGATTGTAATTTCATTTGTCATGATGATCTTAATGTCACCGATCTTAGTCTTAGTCTTTATTGTGACATTACCTATCTCTATTACACTCACACGCGTGTTATCAAAAATTGTGAAAAAGAAATATCGAATCCGTAATCAAAAACTTGGTGAAATGAACGGATTTGCTGAAGAAATGATTAGTGGTCAAAGAACGATTCAATCTTATGTTCAAGAAGAAGCTGTTCTAAGAAAATTTGATGAAATAAACGATGAAGCAACCAAAGCATCATATGAATCAGGATACTATTCAACAACCGTTGGACCTTCTGTGAATTTTGTTTCAAATTTATCTGTCGCACTTGTCGGTGTTTTTGGTGGGATCCTCTATTTTAGAGGATTGATTACGCTTGGGAACTTAACAAGCTTTACACTTTATTCAAGAAGATTCTCAGGACCAATCAATATGATGAGTAATATATTTGCAGACATTCAAAGTGCACTCGCTGCAGCTGAGAGAGTCTTTAAAGTCATTGATTACGATGAAGAACCAAAAGATAGAGAAGATGCGATTGCTCTAGAAAACATTATGGGGGAAATATCATTTGAAGATGTCAGTTTTAAATATGTTGAAAATCAACCTATCTTAAAACATGTTTCTTTTAAAGCGAAACCTGGACAAGTAGTTGCGATTGTTGGACCAACTGGTGGGGGGAAGACAACTTTAGTCAATTTACTGATGAGATTTTATGATATTGATGAAGGTGTGATTCGTCTAGATCATCATGATACCAGAGATATTAAGAGACAAAGCTTACGTAAAAGTTTTTCCATGGTGTTACAAGACACTTGGATTTTCTATGGAAGTGTTCATGATAATATTGCCTATGGGAATGGTAATGTTTCAAGACTAGAAGTCGAAGAAGCGGCTAAAAAAGCCCGTATTCACGGCTTTATAAGCCACTTACCTGAAGGATATGATACAATCCTTAGAGAAGACGGATTATCGATTTCTAAGGGCCAAAAACAACTTCTAGTTATTGCACGAGCCATGCTATCAAAGACGAAGATGCTTATTTTGGATGAAGCAACCTCCAATGTTGATACACATACTGAAGTTCAAATTCAAAAAGCAATGTTATCTTTAATGGAAGATAAGACAACATTTGTCATCGCACACAGACTTTCAACCATTGAAAGAGCAGACTTGATCTTAGTGGTTAAAGATGGAAATATCGTAGAACAAGGCACTCACGAGTCATTAATTGAAGATCAAGGATTCTATTATGACCTCTATCAAAGTCAATTTGCATAATAAAAAAATAAAATGCACTTTTCCTTGTAATTAACCCATGGAATGTGTATAATAGATTTAGGCGTGATCACACGCTGAATAAACTTAAGGAGTATTTAAATGAAAGGCGTAGTAAAATGGTTTGATGCTGACAAAGGATATGGATTTATCTCATCAGCAGAAGGAAAAGACATCTTCGTTCACTTCAGTGCAATTCAATCTGAAGGATATAAGACATTAGCAGAAGGCGACCAAGTAGAATTTGAAGTTAAAAACGGCGACCGCGGACAACAAGCGGCTGAAGTTCGTAAAGTCTAAAAA
>JBAYCS010000128.1:0-3450 GCA_041668625.1 Acholeplasmataceae bacterium
AAGATAATTGATATATAATTAAAAAGATTTGAGTGTGACTCAAATTTTTTTTAAATAAATTATGTGTAATGAGTAATCGTTTTTGAGGTGAAGTTATGCAATGGTTTTGGTGGTTCATGCTTATTTTTAGTCTTTTAATTCCTACGGTGATGGTGGTTTTTGGAATTGTTTTTATGCATAAAACTCCAACAAAAATCAACACGATTTTTGGATATCGAACGAAAAGATCAATGAAAGATGAAAAATCATGGGTTTATGCACATCATTATTTTGGTCGATTATGGGCAAAATGGGGATCAATTATTTTTTTCTTGTCAATCATAATCCTTATTAATGCTTCTAGCAAATCTATAGAAACCATTTCTCGGATTGGTTTTGCTATAATTATGGGTCAATTAATCATCATGTTTACTTCAATACTTATGACAGAAAAAGAATTGAAATCAAAAGATAAATGACTGTCTGTGCATTATGATGATGGAAAATTTGTGTTTGTGATTTAATTAAAATAAAGAATGAGGATAACTTCTATGATTAAAGAGCAACTTATAAAGGATTTCGAAATTAAACAATATTTTGATCAATCTAATCTAGTATATATTTCAGCATTTATTTCCTACATCTTATTAGTGCCATTCTTTTATTTTACAGCTGGTCTTCATATGGCCATGATTTATCTTGCATGTATGCTTATGACATTTGTTTCTCTTTATCTAAATCGTAAGAAACATTATGCTTATGCAACGCTAGTCTTTATTTTAGCCATGAATTTTAGTGTGGTCATCTCATTGTTTGCATTTGGAAGAAGCGCTGGATTTTATTATTACTTTTTTAATTTATCCGTGTTAATTGTTTTTTCTAATTGGAAGAGTCAACTAAAACTAGTGAGTATCTTATTTGAAGTCTTATTGTTTATTTTTATCCATTTTATGTCTTATCGGATATCACCATTTCTTGATATGTCATCTAATTACTTAATGTTACTCCACACGATAAATATTGTGTTTAATATTGCGGGAGTTGCTAACTCATCATATTATTATGTTAATATTGCCAAAGATTATCAAAAAGATATTTTAAAAATGGCAAGTACAGATTATTTAACGGGTCTTCCAAATCGAAGTTCTTTCACAAAGTTTTATGATCAAGTTCAAGATGATTGCAAAAAGGGATTAGGAATTTACATGATGGACCTTGATCATTTTAAAAGAATCAATGATACATATGGCCATATGTGCGGTGATTATGTTTTAAAGGAGTGTGCAAGAATCATTTTAGAAGAAGTTAAACAAGGTGATATGTTTGCTCGGTATGGTGGAGAAGAATTTGTGTTTGTGCATGAAGTGCAGAACAAAGATGAAGTGATGAATAAAGCTGAGTTACTTAGATCAAAGATTGAAAAACAAAATCTATCATTTGGTAACCACACATTTTCTATCACGATCTCAATAGGTGCTATATACCGTAAACCTAGTGACGATATATGTTCAAGAAATGTCTTACAACTTGCTGACAAGTTATTATATGAATCGAAAGATAAAGGTAGAAATATAGTCACATTCAAAGAAATTTAGTAAGGAGATATTTTATGCAAACTTTTGATGATTTTCTAAGTACCATTGATGTTAAACAACACCAATTAAAATTGAAAGAAATTCTTGATTGGATTAAGAATCAATATCCACAGTTAAAAGAAAAGGTTGCTTGGAACCAACCGATGTTTACAGATCATAATACATTTATCATTGCTTTCAGTGTTTCTAAAAAGCATATCGCGATAGCTCCAGAAAAAGTGACTATGGATAAATTTATGAAAGAAATTGAAAGCTCAGGTTATGAAGCAAGCACGATGCTTTTTTGGATTAAATGGGACGATAAAATAGATTATGAGTTACTTCGTAAAATCATTGATTTTAATATTGAAGATAAGAAAGACCATTCAAAATTTTGGCGATAAAGGTATTTTTGCAGGTTTATCGATTGCTGTAGTTCATAAAAAGCCATCATTGGCTTTTTATTTATAGACATGTATTCTAAACTTAAGAATTTATCGTATAATGTAATTAGCAATCAGGAGGTATATTATGGATTTTTCTGGTCATGAAGCACTCATTCAACATCTCTATGAAGGTGTATATGTTGTTGATCGCGAACGAAAGATAATTTATTGGAATGAAGGTAGTGAAAAAATTACTGGATATAAATCGGAAGAAGTTGTCAATCGTCATTGTTTTGACAATATTTTACAACACGTTGATTATAACGGAAAACAACTCTGCTTTAGTGGTTGTCCGTTGCATCACACCATTCAAACTGGAGAAACAAATGAATCACACATTTTTCTACGTCATAAAGAGGGCTACAGAATTCCAGTATCTGTAAAAGCCATCCCTATCTATGATAAAGACAATCAAATCTCTGGAGCCATTGAAGTATTTACAGATGAACGTTTTCAAAGAGAAGTATTCAATGAAAATGAAAGTCTAAAAAAAGAGCTTATGAAAGATCCATTAACTGAAATTGCTAACAGACGTTACTTTGAGTTTCAATTAAAGCATATTTTTGAAGAAGCAACTTTATTTCAAAAACCCTTTGGATTGTTGATGATTGATATTGATCATTTTAAACATGTGAATGACATCCATGGTCATCAAATTGGTGATGAAATTTTAAAGATTGTTGCTAAAACATTGACTTCAAACATAGGCGAAACCGATGTCATTAGTCGCTGGGGTGGAGAAGAATTCATTGGCGTTTTTAAAGTAGAAAATCAAGAAGAACTTATTGAGATTGCTGAAAAATTACGACAATTGATTGCCAATTCTACCTATCAAAAATCTTATCAAGAAATATTAAGTGTCACTATATCGATTGGTGGGACGCTCTATACATCTAGTGATTCAATTTCAGATTTGATAAAACGTAGTGATGATCATTTGTACCAATCAAAGAAAAATGGTCGAAATCAATCAACTATTGCATAAAAAAACAGCCAAAATTTGGCTGTTATTTTTTTGGAGGTAGTGGAATGAATACAGAAGTTTTTTTAGCGTATGCTTGAAATTCTTCATTATCTTTATATTTCTTTTCTAAAAGTGGAACACCTGAAACAAATATTAGAAGATAAGTGATAATTGTTGGCCCAACAAATCCTAATAGATTCCAACTTACAAGAGAAGCCATGGATATAATCCAAATACCCCACCACATGGTTGCTTCACCAAAGTAGTTCGGGTGGCGAGTATATTTCCACAAACCTGACTGCATAATATGGCCTTTATTCTCAGGATTTTTAATGAATTTTTTAAGTTGAGCATCACCCACAACTTCAAAATAGTATCCAAATAGCCATAAAACTACACCAAGTCCATAAATGATCCAACCTAGGGTTGAATTTATGGCTAAAGTGAACATGCTCGATAACTGAATGGGAATAGAAATAAGAAATAA
>JBAYCS010000129.1:0-3448 GCA_041668625.1 Acholeplasmataceae bacterium
ATTTAAGATTTGATAATCGCCAATGAGTTTACATTTGTAGATGTCATCTTTATACTTAAAAGATAATGGTATATCAGAAATCTTTCGGATAAGTTTAGTGTCAATAAACTTAAGACTTGCATCTATTGTTTTTGTGTAAATAATAAACTGTGGATGAAGTTCTTTACGAACCGTAGTAATCAAGTGATTATGTGGTTTTAAGATCCCAAGTTTGTTACTTGCAATCGATTCTAGAGTATCACCGAGTTGTTTCATATGGTCCATCCCAATGGATGTTATCAGTGACAGATCATAATCTAAGATATTTGTAGCATCTAATCTTCCACCAAGTCCCACTTCTATCACCATAATATCGACTTGAATCGTTGCATAGTGGATCAATGCCATTAAGGTCATCAGTTCAAAAAAAGACAATGATTCACCATAAGACTTTTCAAAATCAAGATTGAACTGATATATATCATTGATCAACTTAAGTAAATCTTCATCGCTAATATTTTCAAAGTTCACTTTAATCCGTTCATTAAACACTAAAAGATAGGGCGAAGTATACGTCCCTACCTTTAAGCCTTGTTCCATTAAAATATGCGTTAAATAGCTACATACTGAGCCTTTGCCGTTGGTTCCAGCGACATGTATCTTTTTAATCTTTGATAAATCAAGATTAAGCATATTAAATGCTGCATGCATTCTATTTAAGTCACTTTTAGGTTTAAATTTGAGTTGTGATTCAATCCACTCTATACCTTCAGCTACATGATTAAACATAAGTTTTTAATTTCTCCAAGACGACATCATATTGTTTTTGATATGATGCGTACTTTTCTTTTTCATGGTCAAGTTTTTCTTTCGGTGCTTTTTCAACAAACTTAGCATTACTAAGTAGTGATTCACTGCGTTTAATTTCTTGTTCAAGTTCGTTTTTTTGTTTAAGTAGTGCTTCTCTTTCTTTTTCAGGATCAATGAGATCTGATTTTAAAACATAAGTTAAAATATCACGACCTACGAGTAATACAGATTCATCAGTTAAAGATAATTTATTCTCAATGACTAACTTTTCAGTATTTAAGAACTTCTCAAAATAAATCGTTTGTTTTTCCATCTCATCCAACATTTTTTCATCTTCAATGACTAAATGAATCGTTAGTTTCTTTGATGGAATCACACCATTTTCATTTCTTAAGTTACGAACCTTGGTAATGGTATCCATTAATGCTTCAAACTTGGGAATCGCTTGTAAATCAGATTCTTCTGCTAAAGGCCAACTAGAGATCATAATCGATGGTTCATCCGAAATTTCTAAGAATAATTTTTCAGTCACAAATGGAATTAAAGGATGTAACATCTTTAACATATCTTTTAAGACTTTAAGTAAAATGGCTTGGGTCGTTTGACGATGTTTTTCATCGTTTAATGATAGTTTTGCAAACTCAACATACCAACTCGCAAATTCATCCCAAATAAAGTTATATAACGATTTTGTTGCTTCACCAAATTCAAACTTTTCATAGTTTTGATCTGCTTCTTTAATGACTAATGAAAGTCTAGCTAAAATCCACTTATCTGATAAATTTAATTCATCACTGATGGTAACATTCAAATCATCGATATTCATCGTAATAAAGCGTGTAATGTTCCATAATTTATTAATGAAATTCCATGCGGATTCCACTTTTTCTTCTTCATATCTTAAATCTGCACCAGGTGCAGAATTAGTGGATAAGAAATACCTTAACGCATCAACACCATACTTCTCAATCACTTCCATCGGATCGACACCATTACCTAAAGATTTACTCATCTTTCTTCCATCTTTATCACGAATTAAACCATGAATTAAGACTTTTTCGAATGGATCTTGATTCGTAAACTCTAAGGCTTGAAAAATCATTCTGGCAACCCAAAAGAAGATAATATCATAACCTGTAACAAGTACTTGAGTTGGATAATAACGTTTGAAATCTTCAGTAATTTCAGGCCAACCCAACGTTGAAAATGGCCATAATGCCGATGAAAACCATGTATCTAGGACGTCTTCATCTTGGATCCACTTTGAACCTGGACAATCAACTTGAACTTTAACTTCTTCACCTTTGTACCATGCTGGAATTCTGTGACCCCACCATAATTGACGTGAAATACACCAATCTTGGGTATCTGTCATCCAGTTGACAAAAATCTTTTTAAATCTTGATGGCACAAACTCAGAAACAGATTCATCAAGTGCTCTTTTTGCTAAATCATCCATCTTAACAAACCATTGGAGTGATAATCTTGGTTCAACAACAACACCAGTTCTCTCAGAGAGCCCAATATTATTTGTATAATCTTCAATCTTTTCAACTAAGTTTAGTTTTACTAAATCTTTGATGAGTTCCTTACGACATGTAAAGCGTTCTAATCCTTCATACTTAAACGCACGTTCATTCATGGTCCCATCTTCATGCATACATAAAGGCATTTCTAGTTGATGTCTTTTTCCGACTTCAAAGTCATTTGGATCATGAGCAGGTGTGACTTTAACAACTCCAGTTCCAAAGTCTTTATCCACATAGTCATCTGTGATAATTGGAATAGATACTTTAGTTCCTGGAATATAAACATGTTTTCCAACCATGCTTTGATATCTTTCGTCATCTGGATGAACCATCAACGCAACGTCTCCAAACATCGTTTCTGGACGTGTCGTAGCAATCACCATATGACCTTTTTGATCAACGAATGGATATCTAAAATAATACAGTTTACCTTGTTGTTCAATATGATCAACTTCAATATTGGATAAGGCTGTTTTCGCTTCAACATCCCAGTTAATGATTCTATGTCCACGGTAAATCAACCCTTTTTCATAAAGGTGGATAAAGACATGATTAACCGCTTTATTTAAATCATCATCTAAGGTAAACCGTTCTTTTGAATAATCTAGCGAATTTCCTAAGGCTTTCCACTGAATTTTAATGTGATTTGCATATTCGTCTTTCCAAGCCCATGAGGTTTCTAAAAACTTTTCTCTTCCTAAATCATATCTTGAAATACCTTGGCTTCTTAAGCGTTCTTCTACCTTCGCTTGTGTAGCAATTCCTGCATGATCCATTCCAGGAAGGTATAAGGCATCATAGCCTTGCATGCGTTTTCTTCTGATGATCATATCTTGAAGGGTATTATCCCATGCATGACCTAAGTGAAGCTTCCCTGTGACATTGGGAGGTGGAATCACAATCGTGTAAGGTGGTTTAGTTTTATCTCCACTCTTAAAATAACCTTTTTCTAACCAAAGGTCATATCTATTTTCTTCAACTTCTTTAAAATCATATTTTGGTTTTAGTTGACTCATTTTTTTCACTCCTAAATACTCGTATTTGCTTAACTTATAGACATAAATATCAATGGGATTTTTATTAAAATCTTCGCGTTTTTCAATATGAGAAAACTTGAGGTTCGTTTTTTC
>JBAYCS010000130.1:0-3438 GCA_041668625.1 Acholeplasmataceae bacterium
AGTTCGCCTAGATTCACGTATGCCATTCTTTGCAGATGTTCTTGCTAAGCTTATGACATTTGAAGCTGGCGATGTTGTGGATATTGACGGTTTAGTTGTTGGTTGGTATAATGGACCACAATTTGTCATCGTAAGTAACCCATTTCCAGCAGCTTAACACTTAAAAATTTATGAACTGAGCATCTCCATAAGGAGGTGCTCTTTTTTTTTAATTAGAGGAATGGATATGTTATAATATACATACGAATTAGTCCAAGAGGTGCATTATGAAAAAATTGCTATTTGTTACTTTAATCATATCTATTATGGTTTTGTCTGCATGTCAAAAAGATCCAGAAAATCACGTGATTTATATCTCTAAATATTATGAATCAACATCCATGATGAATAGTTCAATTGAATTATACAATCCAAGTGATGAAGATGTTAAGTTGGATAATTATTCAATTGATGTTTATGCAAATGGTTCAACCGTTAAAGATTATTCGATTAAACTTAACAATGTTATTTTGAGTCAAGACTTCTATTTGATTACTTCAAATCAACCTAGCAATCAGACATTGTTAGAAGAATCAGATCTTCAAACTGATCAACTTCTATTTAATGGAAATGATGTTATCGTTTTAAGTTATAAAGATGAGATTGTTGATATCATTGGAACAATAGGACAAGCCATAGATTTTGCTAAAGATGTAACTTTGATTAGAAAAGATCACTCAAAGTCTCCAAATTCTACATATGTCCCATATGATTTCATCATGTATTTACCTAACATGTTTGAATATATTAAAAATCATGATTATCCAGTGTCTAATAATCAAGAATTGCTCGAAGGGCCTAGACTAACAGACGATTATCGAGATATGCCATTTGTTGATCCTAACAACCAAAGCCTTGGTGGTGGAGGAACAATTAGAGTTAATTTGGTTTCAGTGGCCGATGGTGATACTGCAACGTTTGCAACTCTTGATGGAACAGTAACTTATCGCGTTAGATTTTTCTTTATTGACACAAGAGAAGTTCAAGGTACAGGTTCTCCCAATGGTCAGCCATGGGGATATCCTGCGAGCGCATATACAAAAGATATTTTGAATAGAGCAAAAGCAGAAAATCAAATCATTGAGTTACAAAGTATCAAAGGTAATTCTTTGCTTGATGGGTTTGGTCGATTCCTTGGCCTAGTTTGGGTAGACAGTGAACTGGTTAATTACATGGTGGTACGTGCAGGTTTGTCAGATGTTAATGATGCAGGTCTTAGCCAAGATATCATTTCAATGGCTTATCAAAACATCCCATACTTTGCTTATTTAAGAAACGCTTGGGAAAGAGCGCAAATCAATGAGTGGGGAATTTTCACAGATGACCCTGATTGGAATTATGAAACAGGAAGACCAATCTTACCAATTAATCAACTTCCAGATCCAAGATATTATGATGCTGAAATTGATGAATAGAGCGATTAACCATCGCTTTTTTCTTCATATTATGCTATACTATCTTAATACTAAAGTGAGGTTTATGACATGGATATCTATCAAAAAATATTAAAAACGATTGAATCTTTCGATACAATTATTATTCATCGCCATCAGCGTCCAGATATGGATGCGATTGGTAGTCAATATGGATTATATTTAACATTAAAAGAAAACTTTCCTAAGAAACAAATTTTTGTTGTAGGTGACATGAACGATATGGTTTATCTAGCTAAAATGCATGACATCGAAAATTATTTGTTTGATAATGCATTATCAATCGTTACCGATGTTGCAGTTGAACGGATGATTTCAGATGATCGTTATAAATTAGCGAAATCAAGAATTATTATCGATCATCACCAAAATGATACTGATGTGAGTGATGTTGATATTTACTATAAAGATGCAACCTATTCATCAGCATCAGAGATGATTATCGAATGGATTAAAAAGACAAGATTAAGAGTCACACCTGAAGCTGCAACCTATCTTTATGGAGGTATGGTGACAGACACTGGAAGATTTATGTTTTTAAATCAGGCAAGTAGAACTTTTGAACTTGCATCATATATTACAAAGTTTAATCCGAATGTTCAAGATTTTTACGATTACATCTACACCGAGCCTTTAGCTAAAAGACAAGCTAAAAACATGTTTTCTAGTTTTGATGTCACAGAACATGGTGTTGCATATCGTAAAAACGATGCAGATATTATATTAAAAAGCGGATTAGAGTTTCAATCCATTTCAAGAGGCATGGTTAACCAAATGTCTGGCATCAAAGAAATACCGATTTGGGCTAATTTTACCGAAGATGTTGATAATAACTCTATTGTATGTGAGTTTCGTTCACGAGGTATCACGATTGTTGACATAGCTAAAAAATACAGTGGTGGCGGACATAACAATGCTTGTGGAGCAACTGTTCAAACATGGGATGAAGTAGATTTAATTATTAAAGATTTAGATGAAAGGGCAAAACAATATGCGAAAGATACTGAATAAGATTAAAGAATACGAAACGATTATTATCCATGGCCATAAACGTCCAGATGGGGATTGTTATGGTGCACAATTTGGATTAAAAAATATCATTAAAGAATCATTTCCTGATAAAAATGTTTATGTGGTTGGACAACGTAGTGAATTTGTTGATTTTGTAGGCAAAATGGATGAAATCTCTAATGAAACATATCAAAATGCATTATCAATTGTAGTTGATACTGCAGTAGAAGATCGAATTAGTGATGAAAGATACACATTGGGTAAAGAAGTCATTAAAATTGACCACCATATTCCAATTGATCAATATGGGGATATTCAATGGGTCGACACAAGTTTTCCTTCATGTGCTCAAATGATTGCTTATTTTTACTATAAAAACAAAAAAGAACTAAAATTAACTCTTGATGGAGCGATAGCATTATACACAGGGATTGTCACAGACACAGGGCGATTTAGATTTAGAGGTGTTACTGAACTCACGCATCAAATGGCAGGGATGCTCATTAGTAAAGGTGTTGATGTAGAATATATTGATAATCAATTATCAACAGAAACTTTAGAGATGATTGCTTTAAAGGGCTATGTATATAGTAATTTTGTGACAAAAAATGGTTTTGTTTATTTAAAGATGACAAGAGATGTGATTAATAAATATCAAGTGACCGATGAACAAGCTGCTTCAATGGTAAGTTTAATTGGAGGAATCGAAGGATTTCCAGTATGGGCATTATTTATTGAATATCCTTCTGAAATTCGCATTCGTTTAAGATCAAATGGACCAACGATTGATAAACTTGCAAATAAATGGGGTGGAGGCGGCCATCAAAAAGCTGCTGGATGTCGTTTGAATGACTGGAGTGAACTTGACCAATTTATTAAAGATGCTGAAGAAGTTGTTCAAGTATATCGTGAGGTTTAAAAATGGCATCATGTGATGTGATTTTGGTTGAAACAC
>JBAYCS010000131.1:0-3400 GCA_041668625.1 Acholeplasmataceae bacterium
AGTGACACAATCACCCGAAGGTCGTATGATTCTTACTGGACTTACCGTCGAAGAAAACTTACTTGTGGGTGCATATGCAATTAAAGGAATCATAAGAGATGGTAAGAAAATTAGTAGAAAACAACGGATTAAAGAACTACTTGAAGAAACTTATAGTTATTTCCCAATTCTTGCAGAACGTAAAAGACAACAAGCAGCAACTCTTTCAGGTGGTGAACAACAAATGCTTGCCATCGGACGTGCGCTCATGGGAGCTCCAGAACTCTTACTCCTAGATGAACCCTCACTTGGGCTTGCTCCACTCGTTATTAGAGATATCTTTAACATCATTAGAAAAATTAAAGATGATGGAAGAACCATCTTGATTGTTGAACAAAATGCAAGACAAACATTAAAGATTGCCGATTATGCATATGTCTTAGAAATTGGCAAAATAAAGTCAGAAGGTAAAGCGATTGATTTATTAAACAATGATGAACTAGTCAGTGCTTACCTTGGCGAATCAAAGTAATTGTAGTAAACTATTAGGTAACAAGTGCGAATTTCGCACAAAAATATAAAGGAGAAAAATATGAAAAAAGTATTCTTAATTGCTTTTGCATTACTGTTAACCGTCACATTGATCGGTTGCGGTCCGCAAGGCACAAGACAAGGTATCGACGATGAATTCATTTATGTCGGTAACACAGCAGCAACATCTGGTGCATTCGCTGGTGTTGGTGTTCCATTTAACTTAGCGATGCAAGTTGTATTTGATGAGTATAATGCGACACATGACGGTAGAGACATTAAATTGATTCATTATGATGATGGATTTAATGGCGAAACTGGTTTAGCATTAACTAAGAAACTAGTTGAAGAAGACAAAGTGTTTGCATTAGTGGGTCACTTTGGAACTAACACAGTTAACGCAACAATGGACTATCTATTAGAATCAGGTATCCCAATGGTTTATGGTGTGACTGGTGTTAACTCATTATTCTTTGAAGACGTTCCAGGAAACAACATCCTTTCTGTTCAACCAATTTACAGAACTGAAGGTCGTATGATGGTTGCTAGAGCACTTCATGAATCACTATTTGGCGCAAACGGCGATGCTAAACTTGGTGCAACTGACAAAATCGTTGTCCTCTATTCAGAAGACGATGCTGGTCAATCCATTAAGTTAGGTATTGAAGATGAAGTTGCTGCAGCTGGTATTGGATCACGCGTGGTTTACTTACCTTTTGATGCAACAACTGCAACTTCAGTTGTTCCAACTGCATTAGCTCAAAATCCTGGTGTTATTCTATTATCTGCAAACCAAGCTCCAGCAACTGCTGCAGCGATTGCACTAAGAAGTAACAACAGTACAGTTCCTGTCCTTTCATCTTATGTAAATAGTGCTGCAGTATTTGCACCTGCACAAGTTGAAGGCGCAGCATTACCTTTCAACGTTTATGCTAACGCATGGGTTGACATTTCACTAGCAAGTGCTCCTGGTCCAACTGCTGCACAAATTGGTGGCGATGGCACATTAGCTGGTTGGGCATTAGACCTTGCATATCTTGCAGGTTTCACAGCTGAATACTGGGAAGGTTTTGTTCATGATATGAACTCATCAAGCCTTACTGAAGGCGCTACAACTGCTCGTTCATTATGGGCGAACGCATACGCTATGGCTGGTTATGTTGCAGCAAGCTCATTCGTAGCACTTCTTGAAGAAGTTGAAGATTTTGACAAACTTACTTGGGAAGAACTCATCGAAATTGCTGAATCTAAGACATTTGACCTTCCACTCGCTGGTACTATTGACTGGAGAGACGGACAAAGAGTTGGTTTAACATCACTTGCATTAACTAAGTTCCAATTAACTGCTTCAGGATGGAATTTTGCAAAAGTAAGAGAAATTGAAACAATCGACCAAGTCAGAGCTAAATAACATTAACATTTAGAAAGAGCGATAAAGGGCGACTTGGTTCGCTCTTTCTTTATTTTATTGATTGAGGAGGATTTATGGAAAAGAAATATATCGAGATTAAAAACGGTGAAAAACTAGCATATATTGAACAAGGTAGCGGACATGATACTCTGATTTTAATTCATGGAAATTTTTCATCATCATTACATTATTCCCCACTTTTTGAAAGACTACCTAAAGATTTCCATGTGCTTGCACCGGATCTTAGAGGATTCGGTGATTCAAGCTATAAAACACGCATCAAGACTATGAAAGACTTCGCAGATGATATCAAGTCCTTTATGGATGTAAAAGGTCTTAAATCCGCAAATATTGCAGGTTGGTCGCTTGGTGGAGGAGTTGCGTTAGAGTTTGCCGCAGCATATCCAGATATGATTAAAAAACTGATTCTCATTAACTCAGCATCACATAAAGGCTATCCTGTATTTAAAAAAGATGAAAAAGGACAAATGAAGATTGGTGAGATTTATCAATCTCCTGAAGAGCTCGGTACTGATCCAGTACAAGTAATTCCACTTTTAATGGCTCAAAAGAACAACGACATTAATACAATGAGCTACGTATATGGTTTAACAGTCTACACAGTGAATAAACCAAACGAGAGTGATATGAAATTATGGATGACTGAAGCATTGAAACAAAAGAATTTAATCGATGCTGATTGGGCACTCGCTAATTTCAACATGTCTAATCAACATAATTTCTACAACAACGGAACCAATAATATTCATGATGTGAAATGTCCAATTCTTCATACATGGGGTAAAAAAGATATTACCGTTCCTGAGTATATGGTCTTAGAGAATGTGAAAGCTCTTGAAAAACAATCAAAACATATTGTGTATGAAAACTGTGGTCATTCACCACTTACTGATGTTCCTGATCAACTGACAAAAGACATCTTAGAATTCATTCGATCATAGGGGCTATTCGCCCCCTTTTTTTAGGAGATAATATGATAATAAATATAAATGGAAATGATTTATTTGTTGAAGATTTAGGGCTTAAAACAAGTGAAGTCATCGTGTTTCTAAATGGTGTGATGACAACAACTTCAAGCTGGTATGAACTTTCAGATTGGTTTGTTAAAAACGGATATCGAGTGATTCTTCATGACTTTGAAGGACAATTAAAATCAGCAAAACCAAAAGGTCCATATACGTTTAAGGAACATGCAGATGATACGATAGAAATACTTAAATATTTAGGTGTAAAAAAAGCCCATTTTATAGGGACTAGCTATGGTGGAGAAGTTGCACTAAAAATTGGAATTTTATATCAAGAATTTGTACAATCTATATCCGTTATTGATTCAGTTTCAGAACTTGATGAAACTCTAAAAAATGAGATTCAAAATTGGATTGATTTATGTAAAAATAAAAATGGATATGAATTTTTTTGGGGAATGGCAGAAGGTATCTATAGTAAAGCTTATATAGA
>JBAYCS010000132.1:0-3398 GCA_041668625.1 Acholeplasmataceae bacterium
AATGGATAAAAATGCATCGAGTCAATATCAATACGTGGAAACACATATATTTTGTCTTCAGAAACGAGTCCTCTTAAGTCAATTTCACTTCCCATGGGATAAAAGATTGCTACTACTTTAGCATTTTGATATGCTGTATCTTTTTGAATTTGCTCTAAGATATATGAATTTTGTTGTAATCTTTCTTCATCATGCATTTCATTTCTTTGTTTTAGCATATGCTTTCTAATTTCTTGTTTTGTCATGCGATATCCTTGTAATAACAGCCTTGATTTTCAAACTGTGGATTTTCGGCAATCTTCAACGCTTGAAAAGCTGCTTGATATAGTTCTTGTTCTTGACTAAAATCACTACCACCAATACTGATTCCTGCATAAACATCAAGCTCTACAGTTAATGAGCCATACTGCATTGTCAAATTTAAGAATGTTGGATTAGATTTGATACCATTAGCTAAAACATCCATTTTTCTTGTATCTGTAATGGTAACTGCAAATTCCAACCCAGATAGTCTAAAAATATCTCCACTTTCAGATACAAAAGTTGATCGCATTTTTTTTATATACTCAGCAATCATCATGTTTCCAACTTCTCGTCCATGCATTTCATTGATTTTTGGAATGTTCTTTAATTTAAATACGACTAATTCAAAATAACGACTTTCATTAAAAAAGTGATGCATGGATACCATGAGTTCATGGTGATCTCTTAGATTATCAAGTACATCTATATTAGAAGACATGTAGTGTTTGGTTTTAACTGGATTGATCGTCCCCATAATAAATGAGCCACTAGCATCTTCAAAAAGTCGTTTTCCTTTTTCTCTAAACCAAACATATCTATTTTGAACTAAAACTCGATAAGATGTCTGATAATGTGGTTTAGTTGGTGTAAGTTCACTGACAATGCCTAAGTATTTTTTTAAGTCTTCCGCTTCAATCCGACGTCTAAAATCGGTTAAATCCATCAAATTTTTAGGTAGGTCAAGCATTTTTACAAGTGAATCAGAAGCCCAGAGTGTTCTTTCATCTAAATCAATATAAAACAGTCCTTCTTCACTAATTTCAAGGGTTGCAATAAATTTATGACGAACACTTTCTAGTTCATTTGATGTTTGATTAAGTTCTTTTTCAACCGATAATAAATCATAATCTGTTTTCTTTTCGCCTACACAGATTCTTCCTTTATATTTACCTAAAGCATAAACTGGTTGCATCACTAAATGTAAGAAAATTTGGACACCGTCAACATTTAGAAGAGTGAGTTCTTGAATTTCATCGTCTCCGGGTTTTGCGTGTTCCTTATAACTTTGATAATAACTTTCAAGCATGCGGTTATTTACTTCTTGTCCGTTTAACTTAATGAATCTAACTCTTTGATTTAGGATATTAAATAGTTTTTTACCAATAACATCTTCTTTTTCAAGCCCAATTTCATGAAGCAAAGAAACAGACATGTCTTTAATTCTTTCTTTTTTATCAACGACATAATACGCATTCCATTTACTATTTTTAATTGATTTAACAAATAGTTGATAATGATTTGCTTTTAGTGTTGATGATTTAAACAATCTATAAAAAGTTGTTAAGAAAACTAAATATATATAAAAGGTAAATCCAATATAAATCCATTGATAAATTTCATGGTCTTTAATCGTGTTATTAAAAATCATAAGCGAAAAGATGGATATGGCAATATTTAAGAATGCCAGACCCATACTAAATTTAAGTACTTTTTCAGTTTGAATGCTTTGAATCACTACAATGAACAACGTCATTGTTGCAATAACCAAAGGATAAATCGGATGTTGAAGCATCATAATCACCACGTAATGTTAGGAAATATATAGGTAAAAAAGATAATGGTTAAAGTTACTATAATAGAGATAATAACTACAACTACTGGATTTTTAGTTAGATAGACTGATAGCTTTTCTGCAAAATTACGACTTGCAAAAAACTTAAATGGTTCAAATATTAAGGTTGCTAATTTTTTCATCATTTATTCCTCACTTCATGAACATATTGATGTACTCCATCAATTTGTCTCGGTCATTCAATTTAAGCATAATACCTTCTACAGCGATTGATACGTTACCTGTTTCTTCAGACACAATGATGGTTAAGCTGTCACTCACTTCACTAATACCAAGACCGGCACGGTGTCTTGAACCCATTGTTTTATCAAAATTTTGATTGTCAGATAAAACAAAATAAGCGCCTGCACACAATATTTGATCGCCTCGAATAATAACAGCACCATCATGTAGTGGTGTATTTGGTGTGAAGATGTTAATCAAAATTTCTTTTGACACAATACTGTTCATTTGAATCGCACGATCTGAATATTGATCAAGTGTATTATGCTTTTCAATGGTCATTAATGCACCAATTTGTTGAGAGGATAAAAACATCGCAGCGTCCACGATATTCTGTTTAGTTTTTTCGCTACCCATAACGATATTGTCTCGTTTAGTATCTGCCTTCCAAATGTTTTCAATAGAACGTCTTAAATCTGGAGCCATAACAACAATAAGTGCGATCGGTAGCCATTCGGTTAAATAGTCTAAAATGATTGAACTCACAATGATTCCAAAATAATTGGCAAAGTACGCGATGATATAAATAAAAACAAACGACAGGATTACAGATAATATTTTTTTGTTTGTCACTAAAAACTTCATGAAAAAGAAAACCATGACCCAAATGACATAAGCATCAACGATTAACTTCCATATAGGTGTACCAAAAATCATCGTAATCGACTCCTTTAATTAACTATCATTATTATATCATAATATATGCTTCAAAAAAGTTTACGATTCTTAGAATAATGATTAATATACATTGTAAAATCATACCATCCAAACTATAATGAAAGTGCATTACAGGATGGAGGTTAGACCATGTCCACTTTAAATTCAGTTAAAAACTATTAATCCATCCATGGAATGATCCATGGGTTGAAAAGGCTACTTTAGCATTATGTTTATGACATTTATTATGAGGTAAAACTATGGATCAAGCATTACTCGTTGGTTTAAATATCAACGATCAATACGATCAAATGGCAAAATCGCTCGATGAACTAGAGCACCTTGCCTTAGCGCTAGGCATTGAAACAAAAGAAAAAGTGATTCAAAATGCGCATTCTATCACTCCAAAATATTATATTGGGAGTGGAAAGGTTCAAGAAATTAAGCAAATGATACCAGTGATGGATATCACAATGGTCATATTTGATGATACATTATCACCCGCACAACTTAAAAATTTAGAAAAAGAGCTTGAAGTTCAAGTCATGGACCGTAGTTTCTTAATCTTATCAATTTTTGCACTTAGAGCACAGAGTAAAGAAGCTGTTTTAGAGGTATCACTCGCTCAAAAACTCTATATGCT
>JBAYCS010000133.1:0-3382 GCA_041668625.1 Acholeplasmataceae bacterium
CTGGTTGGGTGGAACATAATGCCAATGAGATTTGGGTGAGTGTACTTGCCGTCATGGCAAGAGCTCTTCTTGAAGCAAAAATCACAGCAAAACAAATTCACGCAATTGGAATTACCAATCAAAGAGAAACCACAGTCATATGGGATCGTAAGACAGGTCAACCCATTTATAATGCCATTGTGTGGCAATCGAGACAAACTGCACCAATCTGTGATGCCTTAAATAAAAAAGGCTATGAATCGTTATTTAAATCTAAAACAGGTTTAATTATTGATGCTTATTTTTCAGGAACAAAAATCAAATGGATTTTAGACAATGTCAAAGGCTCACGAGAAAAAGCAATTGCTGGTGAACTCGCATTTGGTACCATTGATTCTTGGATTCTATACAAATTAAGTGGAGGCATTCATAAAACCGATGTCACCAATGCTTCAAGAACCTTAATTTATAACATTCACACACTTAATTGGGATGATGAACTTCTAAATATTCTTGATATTCCAAAAGCTTTATTACCTGAAGTGTGTTCTTCTTCTGAAGTTTATGCACATACTGTTCCTTATCATTTCTTTGGTTACTCAGTCCCGATTAGTGGTATCGCTGGTGACCAGCAAGCAGCACTATTTGGACAGACTTGTTTTGAACAAGGCATGGTAAAAAATACATATGGAACGGGTTGTTTCATGTTAATGAATACTGGTGATAAACCCGTACTTTCTGAACATGGCTTACTTTCAACGATTGCATGGAAAATCGATGGTAAAATTACTTATGCTCTAGAGGGAAGTGTCTTTGTTGCCGGTTCTTCCATTCAATGGCTAAGAGATGGCATACACTTAATCAAATCTGCTCAAGAAACTGAAAGCATGTCATTATCACTTTCATCAAACGAAGGTGTTTATGTCGTTCCTGCATTTGTTGGACTTGGAACACCTTATTGGGACTCTGATGCAAGGGGCGCAATCTTTGGCTTAACAAGAGGTACTACAAGAGAACATTTAGTCAGAGCAACTCTAGAAGCTATTTGTTACCAATCCATGGATGTGCTTAGAGCTATGGAAGCTGATACAAAACTCCCCATCAAAGAATTTAAAGTGGACGGAGGAGCAAGTGTCAATAACTTCTTAATGCAGTTTCAATCTGATATTTTAAACTTAAGAGTCGTTAGACCAAAAATTCAAGAAACAACTGCTTTAGGTGCCGCATATCTTGCTGGACTTTCCACTAAATATTGGGCTTCAAAAGATGACATACGTTCATCATGGCAACTCGAAAAAGCGTTCAATCCTGAAATGCCAACTAAAGTAAGAGCTACTCATGTTCGTGGATGGAATACTGCAGTCGAATCCACACGTAAATTCAAATTTAAGTTTAATGAATAAAAAAAAGCCGTTTGGCTTTTTTTAATAGATTGATACCTTTTCTTTCGCAGAGATTCTTGGTTTAGGTTCTGGAAACTTTTCAGGTTTTCCAACCATCACTAAAGCAACAATGATTTCATCAACACCCACTCCAAGCACTTCTTTAAATCCATCGAGCTCAATAAATCCTGGCGTTTTCCAAGCAGTTCCTAACCCCTTTTCATAGGCAAGTAACATAAAGTTTTGAATGACTGATCCAACAGCTTGGAGATCCTCAATTTCATCTGTATAATTTTGATTGAGTTTCATCACAAAGCTAATCACCATCGGTGCACTAAAAACATTATCAAACTTCTTTTCGTCTTGTGAATCTATCACACCAGTCTCATGGATGAACGCATTTTTTAAAGCATCTTTTCTTTCTTGATCAATCAAAATGAAACGCCAAGGTTCACGCATTTTATGATTAGGTGCGTAGATGGCATCTTCTAATAATTCAATAAGTAGTTCTTTATCAACTTTTTCTTGGATGTATTTTTTAACACTGACACGATTTTTAATAATTTCTTTTAGATTCATAATAGATTCACCTCTATAAGTTAGCATAACCAATTTATCCCTATCATTCAAATGATTTGCACATGGTATAATATGAAATTGGAGGATTACTATGGAAAACTGTCGAATTATCTTGAAACCCTTAGAAGACTTAAGAATTAGAGAAGGTCATCCTTGGGTTTATAACAATGAAATAAAAACCATTGAAGGACCGATTAAAAGTGGTGAGATTGCTTATGTTTATGATGATAAGAGAAACTTTATTGGTAAAGGCCTATTAAATACTGCAAGTAAGATTTTTGTTCGTATTCTGTCAAGAGATGAGCATGAAGTCATTGATAAAGACTTCTTCAAAAAAATCATTTTTGAGAGTAATCAAATGCGAAAAAATCTAGGATTTAGCAATAGTTATCGAATTTTATTTGGTGAAGCAGATGGTATACCTGGACTCATTATCGATAAATATGGTGATTATTTATCAGTTCAAATTTTATCTTTTGGTATTGATTTATTAAAGCCAATGTTTATTGATATCTTAGTTGAAATCTTTAATCCTAAAGGCATCTATGAACGAAGTGATGCAAGTGTGCGTAAAAAGGAAGGTTTAGAACTATTTACAGGCACTATTTACGGTGAAGTTCCAGATGAAATTGTGATTAAAGAGAATCATCTTGATATGAAAATTGATATTAAAACAGGACAGAAAACAGGAACATTCTTAGATCAGCAAGAAAATCATAGAAAGATGAAAGATTATGTTGAAAATAAGACAGTACTAGATTGTTTCTCACATATTGGTGGATTTGGATTACATGCTGCTTCATTTGGGGCTTCTTCTGTGACTTGTTTGGATATCAGTGAACACGCAGTTAGTCAAATCAAACACAATGCAGAACTAAATCATTTAACTAACGTGACTGCGCTTAAAAAAGATGTGTTTATGGCACTTCGTGAGTATCAAGAAAAAAATGAGACATTTGATGTCATCGTCTTAGATCCCCCTGCATTTGCAAAAAAACGAGAAGATACAAAAAAAGCCTATCAAGGCTATAAAGAAATCAATCTTCAAGCTTTAAAACTCATTAATCCAGGTGGAACACTGGTTACATGTTCATGTTCACATTTTATGACACCTGAACTTTTCATGAGTATGGCAAAAAATGCCAGTAAAGATTCAAAAAGAATGGTACAAATGATTGATTTTTGGATTCAAGGAAGAGATCATCCAATGCATATTGCATCCGATGAATCATTATACCTAAAATGCATCGTTTTAAATGTTAAAAAGTAGTGGAATCACTACTTTTTTTATATGTCAGCGTTATAAATTTTCTTAAACTCATCTTTCATTCGTATAGGAATAAAGATAATCGCAGTTAAGCTTACAATTGCAGCAAATAACATGATTAAACGATAGTCTAGGCTACTGTATTCAGCGATTGCACCCATAATAAGTGCCCCTA
>JBAYCS010000134.1:0-3378 GCA_041668625.1 Acholeplasmataceae bacterium
AGCGCTTTTGTATTAAAATACAAGTGTATGTAAGCGTTTTAGCATAAGAGCTCTAACCACATGGATTAGAGCATGACCGGAGGAAGAAATGAAATCCATTGTTATTGGAGTTATCGGAGCTGATGTTCATGCAGTTGGTAACAGAATCATCGAGTATACGTTAACACGTGAAGGCTATAATGTAGTAAACGTCGGCGTGTTATCATCACAAGAAGATTTTATCAATGCTGCAATCGAAACGTCGGCTCATTTAATTTTAGTCTCATCACTTTATGGTCATGGAGAACTTGACTGTAAGGGCATGCGTGAAAAATGCCAAGAAGCTGGCTTAGATGATATCCTACTTTATGTTGGTGGAAATATTGTCGTTGGTAAACAAGATTTTCAAGAAGTTGAAAAAAGATTTAAGGACATGGGATTTAACCGTGTTTATCCCCCAGGGATAACCATTGAGGATGTCTTAGATACGATAAAAGCGGATCTGGGGGATTAAGATGGGATTTTATCTGCTCGTTGATTTTGGCTCAACATTCACCAAACTAACAGCAATTGACCTTGAGTTGGAAGATATCATTGCAACATCTAAAGCAATTACAACCGTCGAGACAAACATCATCGATGGTTTTAATGTTGCATATGAGATGTTAATGAAATCGATTGGTCATAACATTACATTTGAGAAGACTATTGCATGTTCTTCTGCTGCTGGTGGACTAAAAATGGCAGCTATAGGTCTTGTTGAAGAACTTACCACTGAAGCTGCACGCCGTGTATGTTTAGGTGCAGGGGCAAAGGTTGAACTCGTTTTATCTCATCATATGAATAAAAGCGAAATCAAATCCATTAAAGATAAAAAGATTGATATTATCTTACTCGCTGGTGGAGCAAATGGTGGAAATAAGGAATGTGTGATTCATAACGCAAAAATATTAGCTGAATCAGACATTATCGCTCCTATTGTGTTTGCAGGTAATAAAGATGCCCAAGATGAAATTGAAGACATTCTAACTAAGGCTAATAAAGCATTTTTCATATGTGATAATGTGATGCCTAAATTAAACCAACTCAATATCGAAGATGCAAAAAATAGAATCAAAGATATTTTTGTCAAAAATATCATTGAAGCCAAAGGCATTAAAAAAATTGAAGAGCGCATTGATCAAGTCATTCTACCAACACCACATGCTGTTTTAATGGCTGCCGAACTACTTTCTAAAGGTTTTGATGATGAAAAGGGGTTAGGAGAATTAATGATTGCTGATATCGGAGGAGCAACCACTGATGTTTATTCCATGAGTGAAGGATTACCTAAACAAATGAATGCAATCTTAAGTGGACTTGAAGAACCTTTTGCTAAACGTACAGTCGAAGGTGACTTAGGCATGCGGTACTCTGCTCTAGGTGTCATACAAGCTATGAGTGATCAAGAAATCTCACATCATAAAAAAGATGGCATTGACTTAGTCAGTGAAGCATCGATGAGAAATCATCACATTGAATTCATTCCCATATCGCCTCACGATGAAATAGTTGAAACCATCATCGCAAGTAAATGTGTGGATGCTGCAATATCTAGACATGTTGGGACATTAAAAGGTGTCTATACACCGATGGGTATGATGTATCATCAAGTCGGTAAAGATTTAACTGAAACAAAGTATTTCATTGGTACTGGTGGGGTCGTCATTCACAGTAAGAACCCAATAGACATGATGAAAGATGCCTTATATTCTGAGAAAAAGCCAACGGAACTTAGACCAAAACATCCGATCTTTATGTTAGATCGTGACTATATCCTTTCAGCGATGGGACTCTTAAGCCTAGAATACCCAGAAATCGCATTACGCATCATGAAAAAACGAATCGTTATCCTAGGAGAAAAACATGCAGCTTAAAAATAAAAAGTGGACATTAGAAGAGTTTATGACCGTCCGAAAGGAAGTCTTAAAGTCATGGCCAACCGGAAGTGATCCTCTACTTGATTTAGAGGATTCTGTTAAAAGATTGAAAAATTTACCTCCACATAAAAACTTCGCACTTAAACTCATCGAAGCTAAAAAACAAAACAGAACGATGTTACAACCTCGTGCAGGGGTTGCATTAGTTCCAGATCATATCGACCTACTCCAACACTTAGAAGCTGCTGGTGCAGACTTCTTACCTTCTACTGTCGACTCTTATACACGTCAAAATCGGTACCAAGAAGCTGAAGAAGGCATTAGAGTAAGTGAAATGCAAGGACGTTCATTACTCAATGGTTTTCCCATTGTTAACCATGGTGTAAAAAACTGTATGAAAGTCCTAGAAAGTGTCAATATCCCCGTACAAGCTAGACATGGAACTCCCGATGGAAGATTACTTGCAGAAATTATTCATGCTGCTGGTTGGACTTCTAATGAAGGTGGCGGAATATCTTATAATATTCCTTATGCAAAAAGTATTTCATTAGCAGATTCGATTTATTACTGGCAATATTGTGATCGCTTAGTTGGATATTATGAAGATCATGGTATCTCAATCAACCGTGAACCATTTGGTCCTCTAACTGGAACGATTGTTCCACCATCGATTGCAATCGCTGTTGGTATTATTGAAGCACTTTTAGCTGCTGAACAAGGTGTTAAAAATATTACCGTAGGTTATGGACAATGTGGTAACATCGTGCAAGATGTTGCTTCTATCCACATGCTTGAAGAGTTAACGAATGAATATTTAAATAAAAAAGGTTATAAAGACATGTTTATCACCACCGTGTTCCATCAGTGGATGGGTGGATTCCCTAAAGATGAAGCAAAAGCTTCTGGTTTAATTGCAATGGCATCAACCGTTGCTCAGCTTGCTGGTGCAACTAAAATGATTACAAAAACACCTTATGAATCGATTGGTGTTCCTACAAAAGAAATTAATCAAATTGGGATTAAAAACTCAAAAATGGTGGTATCACTCTTAAAAGATCAACGTTTTCCAGATTCTGATAAACTTCATGAAGAGGAAGAACAAATTCGTAAAGAAGTACATTGCCTTTTAGATAAGACTTATGAAGTTGGTGATGGTGATCTAGCCGTTGGTGCAGTCAAAGCATTTGAACTCGGAATTATCGACGTTCCATTTGCACCAAGTAAACAAACCATGAATTTAATTCTACCTGCCAGAGATAATGAAGGTTGTGTCAGAATTTTAGATTTCGGTAACCTTGGTTTTACCGATGAAATTAAAGCATTCCACCTTAAAAAACTCGAAGAAAGGGCAAAAGCCGAAGGAAGAGCAATAACCTTCCAAATGACGGTCGACGACATTTATGCAGTCAGTAATGGTGAACTGATCGGTCGTCCTAAAGGATTTAAAACATATGAAAATAGTTGATGTTATTTTAACAAA
>JBAYCS010000135.1:0-3359 GCA_041668625.1 Acholeplasmataceae bacterium
ATGGCGTACCCAAGAGGACTTGAACCCCCAACCTTTTGATCCGTAGTCAAACGCTCTATCCAGTTGAGCTATGGGTACTCTTTTGAGTATGTATACTCATATCTAATCGCGCTTTTGCGTAAGTTGCATAAGTGGTGACCCGTACGGGATTCGAACCCGTGAGTGCATGCGTGAAAGGCATGTGAGTTAACCGTTTCTCCAACGGGCCAATGTGCAAGCGCATATATAATTATACCAATTTATCATGAATTGTCAAGACAAAAGATAGAGGTTTTTTTAAGTTTTTTTATAACTCATTTTCATATGTTTTTCATGGCAATTTGATCAAGGTATTCTGTCTTCGTTGTCCACTTCTTTGAAATCCAACGATAGATCATGACTGAGCCTCTAATAACCTCATCCATCGCATATGCTATATAGATTCCAAAGAGTCCTAATCCCATATGAATTCCAAAAAAATACGCAAATGGAATGGCAATGCCTAACATGCTAAAAAGCGCCATAACAAGCGGTATTGTGGTATCTGATGCTGCCCTTAAAGATTGAATAAAAATCAGATTTAAACCCCTCCCAAACTCGAGAGGAATTGCTAGCCACAAGACTTTTATCGCAATATTTAAGATTTCTTCATTATCGGTAAATATCCCAAAAATAGTTTTAGAAAAGAGATTTACAATCAGTGTCACACATGTGACAATGATGAAACTAATTCTAGCAATTTTCATCGTGTCATGAAATGCTTTTTCATAGTTTCTTCTACCCACATTAAAACCAGTCAACACAGCATTTGCTGATGCAAATGCGAGACTAAAAATATAGATATATGCAAAGACGGTATTTATGTAGGTTCTTGCGATTGTAAAATTTGATCCAAGCCCATTAATCATGGATAATATAACAGCTTGCATAATGGTATATGTCCAGTTTTCTAAAGCACTTGGAAGACCAATTTTAAAAATTTGTTTACCTTGAGTTTTATCTAGTTTTACATTTGTGATTTTAAACTTAATTAGTTTTGTTAACAAAACTGCATAAGCAATCATCATAAGACCACGGACAATTAATGTACTTAATGCTGCTCCATATACACCAAGTCTTGGTAAGCCAAAATGGCCATAAATAAGTGCATAATTTCCAATAATATTTAAGATATTTGCAGTGATTACAATGTATGTAATATATTTTGGATGTTGATAACTTCTTAAGGTTGCTGTCATAACATTACTAGCAGCTACAAAGATTAGTGATAATGAAATCATTTGTAAATAAGTTTTAGAATCTACAAAGATTTCAGGTTTAGTATTCACTAAGTTTAGTAAAACATCTGCAGATAAAACGAGTGTTATTGATAAAACAATACCCACTAAGATATTAATAATCAAACCAGTTCCAATGACTCTAAATGCTGTTTTTTCTTGTTTAGCACCTAAATATTGTGACACTAAAACAGCCACCCCATTTGAGATGACTAAAAATAAAACCGCAAACAATTGAATTAAAGTATTGGCATTTCCAACCGACCCAACTGCGTAATCACTAAAATTCGATAGCATGAGCGTATCAATCGTTCCCATGAGCATGAAGAAAAGTAATTCAATGAATGTCGGCCAAAATAGTTTTTTAAAACTGCGTTGTTCCATCATGACTTCCTAATTAATATTGGATGTTTTTAAATAAGGACTCTGCCTTATCTTCTCCTAATAAATATTTTACAATCTCATAACTAAATTCATACACTGCCCCTGCACTTCTTCCTGTAATGATATTATGATCAACCATAGCTTTTACTTCTTTATGGTAAATGCCATCTGGTGCATCATTAATTTCTGTAAATGCAGTAAAATTAACGCCCGTTAAAAGACCTGCTTGACCTAAAAATCTAGGACCAGCACAAATGGCAGCAATCATTTTCTTTTCATGAAAAAATTCTTTACATAGTCTTTTTATGTTCACATCTTGATCAACAACTTGTGCAACATACCCACCGCCAGGAATAATTAAGAATTCATAATTATTCATTTGAAGATCAAATGCATAATAATCTGCTTTTACTAATAGCCCAAAAGCAGTTTGAATTTCAAGTGTATCTTCAAAAGTTGCAGTGGTTATTTCTAATCCAGCTCTCTTTAATAATGCTCTTGTACCTAATGCTTCAACATCTTCCATCTTATGACTTAATATGAGTAATCCTTTCATTGCTTTATTCCTCCATTAAGAGTTTCAAATATACTTCTTCTAATAATTTAGCACCTTTATCCGCATCAAAAGTGTTATAGGCTTGTGTATCTCCTTGACCAATAATATCAGATATGACTTTGATACTTACGATTGGGATATTTTGAGCATGTGCAACTTGATAGAGTGCAGCCCCTTCCATATCAACAATCACCTTTTTATCTAAATCATGTGTCATAAAGTAGTCACCCGTGTATAAATCACCTCTTTTGATATGAGGATAAACCTTTAGTACTTCTTCAATCAATTCATCATCTGATGTAAAAAAGGGCGGACAGCCAGGTACTTGTCCCTTTTCATATCCAAACATCGATAAATCAAAATCATGATATCTTGCTCTCCCAATTAAAATTAAATCTCCAACCTCATAACCCTTAGAAGCACCTGCAAAGCCTAAATTGATAATCTTTTCAACATGATTTCTAGCAATTGATTCTGCAAGATGACTAGAAGCGTTCACTTTACCAATTCCCGTGAGTATTAATTTAGTATTAAATGATCTGTGTTTGACAATGTAAGCCATTTCGTCTTCCATTGCGATACATAAAAGAATCATAGACGTCCTCCTGTGAATTGGTTTATCTTTGTCACAATAAGATCTACCGCAATATCATGTCTTCTGTCATTTGGAATGATCACATCTGCAAATCTTTTGGTTGGCTTGATATATTTATGAAACATAGGTTTAACTGTTTTTTCGTATTGTAAAATGATACTTTCTAACGATCTGCCACGTTCACTCATATCGCGTAACATACGTCTAATAAATCTTGTATCATCGTCGAGTTCAACGAATAAATTCATATTTGATAAATCTCTTATCTTCTCATTCTCTAATATTAAAATACCTTCAACGATAATTATTGGTTTACTTGTTATATGTTCAATTTGCTTGCTTCTTGTATGCATAACAAAGTCATAGACCGGTTTATCTATGGACTCACCCTCAAGTAATTTTTTTAGATGGGCATATAAAAGATCATTATCTAGCGAGCTTGGATGATCATAGTTAGTTTGATAGCGGACTTCTAGTGGAAGATTACTTTGATCAAGATAATAATCATCATGCTTAATAATGAGTACTTCATCAATTCCTGCTTTATCTAATATTTCTTGCACAACGG
>JBAYCS010000136.1:0-3355 GCA_041668625.1 Acholeplasmataceae bacterium
CCTTTCTTATCACGGTTGCGTTCGGTTTTTTCTTTAACTTCAGAAATAACTTCAGAAAGTTCTAAAAATACGGTTGTTTTTCTTTTTTGAGAAAGTGCAAATATACTTTCTTCAGCTCTTGATAAATATTCACCAGCTGGATTGCTACCTTGATAACCTTCTTCAAGAATTTCTCCCGCAAGACGAATAACTTGGCGTTTCAGTGAACCATCTTTAACTAAATCTATATAAGTTTCTAGATGAGCAGTGGATGGTACTGATTCAGATAACTCAATCAAATAGCTCATACCACCCGCTTTTCCAAGATTTTGCTCAGATTCTAGGCGACCAGCTATGGTTGTATAATCGATTTTTAAGTTTTCTTGATAGAGATTCTTCATCGCTTGATAGATGAGGCTATGGCTTAAAGCATAGAAGTCATCCGGATTTAATTGGTCAATCACTTCGACAATCTTTTTAGGTTCTAAAAATACAGTACCTAAAACTGATTGTTCGGCTTCGTGATGATGTGGTAAACTTTTAGCCATTGATCTTTGCCTACTTTTCTATGATATGGACTTCGAATTGTGCTTTAACGTCTTTATGTAGCTGAACTGATGCCGTATAGATACCGACAGAATTAATATCACTTGAAAGTTCTACTTTCTTTTTATCAATTAATATATGATGATCTTGTTCAAACTGTTCAACAATTTGCTTTGTTGTCACATGACCAAAAAGTTTTCCATCTTGTCCAATTTGAATACCAAGTGTGATCTTTTTACCATCAATTTCAGCTTTCAATTTGCGCATGAGTTCTAAATGACGTTCAATTTCACGTTTTTCTTCTTCTTTTTGTTGCTTTAATGCTTCTAAATTTTCATCAGAAGCCATGAGTGCTTTCTTTTGAGTCATAAGATATTGTCCAAAGCCAGAAGCCACATCTAATATGTCATCTTTCTTTCCACGACCTTTAACATCTTCTAATAATATAATTTTCATGGTTTCTCCTTCTCCCCCGTATTCTAGGTCTATAATTTTTTTAAGTTCATCGTGTATTTCATGAATGGAGGTTTGATTGATTTGTGCTGCTGCACTATTTAAGTGTCCACCTCCACCAATGGCTTCCATGATGACTTGAACATTGACTTGCTGATATGATCTTGCAGAAACCGATACTGTATCAGGACTGGTACGAGCGATGACAAATGATGCATCAATTCCACTAATCATTAAAGCTGCATCAGCAACTTGAGCCAGTAAAACTCGATCATCATAAACTTCAGGAGTCACAACAAAAGCAAATCGGTCCATATATATGTCGACTTGACTTAAGAGTTGATTAATCTCCATCGTTCTCATTAAATCTCTTCGTAACCACAACTTAACTTCTGTTATATCAGCGCCCATATCTCTAAGCTGTGATGCCACATCAAAAGTTCTGGCACTTGTACGGTAACTAAAATTGTTGGTATCAACAATGAGTCCACCATACATCACAGACGCCTCAAGCGGTGTGATATTGAAATCCTCTAAAGGTGTATAAAAAGACATGATATCCGTTAAGAGTTCTATAGTTGACGATGCATAAGGTTCATTGATTGAAAACATCGCATCAAAGGTTTCATCACCAATTCGATGATGATCGATTACCATAATTTTATTTGCTTTTTCTAAAAGTTGAGGACTCATCACAATTTTAGGTGATTGACAGTCAACAACAACAAGCATACTTTCTGGCATGATCTGTCTATATGCAATCTCAGATGTGATAATTCGTTCCTTGATTAAGGGATCTTTTTCAATGACAATGTCATAAACTTTCTTAGTTGTAGGGTCTAACTTTTCTTCGTCCATAACCATAAACGTTGGCTTCTTAGTTGCCTTTCCAAGATGATAAACTGCAAGAAGTGATGCAAATACATCCATATCTGCATGGTGATGTCCCATGACAAAAACAGATGAGGATCTTTCAAATAAATCAGCAATCGTTTGTGCGTTGATGCGTACACCTACTTTTGAACTTTTTGCTGATGCATCGTTTTTTGCACCAAAATACTGGATCTTTTGATCTTGAATGTTAATAACGACCTGATCTCCCCCGCGTTTTTCTGCAAGTTCAACCGCGTTTTGTGCGTAAATTCCTAAGTCTTCATAATCAATATCCCAAGAAGCCACTCCCATAGAAATACTGACTCTAGTCTTATTTTGAGTTGAAATAAGTCTAATTTTATCTAATATATCAAACTTATCTTGAATCATTCTTATGAGTTGTTCGCGATATAAAACGACCAAAAGTCTTTCATCAGAATAAGGTTTTAAAAATCCATCGTATCTATTTGCCCAATCGGCAATTGCCGCTAAATATTCGCCTTTTAATGATGATTGCTCGGAAACATCAAATTGCGAAAGGGATTCATCAAAATTATCTAAATAAATTATGCCTAGAGCCGGAATCCGGTTATGATATTGAAGTTTAATTTTCTCTCTTTCGGTAATATTGAAAAGATAGAAAAATTTATACTCTGGACGATATAAAACATCATATGTCTCTTGTTTAACTAAAATAGTAAAACTCAACATACTGTCCATAATGTTCTTATGGAGTTCAGTATGAAGATCTTCTAAATCCTTACCCGTGATCTTTGGATCAAAAATAGATTTAGCATGTGGATTAGCCCATTTGATTTCATATTCATCATCCATCGCGATAATCCCAATGGGTAACTCATTAAAAACTTCGTCACCGACTTGGTTAACATGATAGGATAATTTGGTCCACATTGAAAGTCTATTTTGTAAAGTTTTAACTTTTTGACGTTCTTGTAGATGGAAAGCAATGTAAACTGTGATAAAGACAAGAATAAAACTACCCATTAAAAATATAAATTTGAGTAAGTGTTCTAGATTATTAAATTTGAAAAATGGGATGTATAAATAAACACCAAATGCAAATATTAATATAGCAAGTACAAAAAAAATCCATCGTTTCATAGGAACCACCTACTTTAAAGATATTATACCAATAATAAAGGTCCATTTCAATTTAATTCGATTTAGATAGAAATAAAAACTGCATGCTAGCATGCAGTTAATTTTTATTTAGTCTTTTACGAATGGTAATAGTGCCATATGGCGTGCTCTTTTAATTGCTGTCGCAAGTGGACGTTGCCATTTTGCAGATGTTCCAGTCACACGTCTTGGTAAAATCTTACCGCGATCAGTGACGAATCTTTTTAATAATTCGACATCCTTAAAATCAATGTGTTCCACTTTATTTTGAGTAAAGTAACATACTTTACGACGCTTCTTAAAGCCACCACGTCTTTGTTGTTGCATGATGTTTCCTCCTTTAGAATGGTAAATCTTCTTCTGC
>JBAYCS010000137.1:0-3350 GCA_041668625.1 Acholeplasmataceae bacterium
TATTCATCAATGTTGCTAGACTCCAAAGTGTGATTAAGACTAGATCATTTAGAGCATAGAAAAATGCATAATATCTCGATCTAAAAAAAGTGAGCATTGATGCGATAAAACTAGTTGTAACAGATAGAGATGATATCACAAGATTTGGTGTTTCTAAATATCTTAATAACATATAAAACAAAACGGTTATTAAGGGTGTTATGAAAAGTAAAAAGACGAATTTCTTCTTATTTAACCTTGAAACTCTAACAACCGTTTTTGTTTTTTCATGTGGATGCTTTAGCCAGATAATTGTAGCAATCAAAGCGCTTGGTAAAGTCATCAATAGGTATGTCATCATCTCACCATAATATCTGTATTGATATGAAACTAAAGCATATAGAATACTAAAAACAATGGTTAATATTTGTCCTAAAGGTTCACCTTTAGCCAAATATAATAACGCACTAATTCCGACGATGGATGTGAACAAATATAATGGATTAGATTTTGCAATTATAAATGAAACACTTAAAATAACAATCGATAAAACCCATAAAATACTTTCTTTTCTACTCAATTTAAAACTTTTAAAATGCATGGTTTCCTCCAAAAAAAATAAGCATCATCATCCATCTTCTAAGACCTAACGATGGATGAAAAATGCTTTGATTACCCGGTGGCAATTCTTTTTTTATTTAATTCAAAACTATTTTAGCATAAAAGCTGATTTTGGGGTTAACATATTAATTTCTTGTTCTTCTAAATTGGGTTTATATCCGATTTTTTCATAAAGATTAATGGCATGTCGATTTAAGTCATCTGCCATTAAAAAGCTCCGTTTAGCTCCCTCATTTTTTGCATTAAATAATGCAGTTAAAATCAATTTTTTTCCAATTCCTTGATGATGATATGCCTTTTTTACTGCTATTTCTCTCATCCATAGCACTGGACCTTTTATATGATCATGACCATAAATGCAAGTTAATGCGACACCTAAAATTTGGTTTTTTTCTTTATAGAGATAGATTCTTGGATGTGTTGCCTTCATGTTAATTAATCCACTTTGAGTCCCTAAAATCCAGGTTGTCATAAAATCTTCATGTTCACCAAAAAACGAACGACTCTCACCCTTGTTTTCTTTGGTAATGTCACTGATGATTTTTGCATCTTCAAGCTTCGCAATCAATACTTGATTATATTTATCATTAAAAGATGTGATATCTTGAATCCAATAATCTCTAAAAATGGCATACTCAAGAAATCCCAAGGCTTTTAGTTTTTGAACCCATTCATTCGGAATGTGTTTAATCAATGAATTTGGATAATTATTGAGTTCTTGCATTAATAAATCAAAATCATGACAAGCATATATGACTTCATCAAGTTTTGTCATTTGATCACACCCATGAATGATGATCATGTCATGCGTGTTTTTTTTAACTTCATAATTTTTAATATCCTCAAAACTTAGATACTTAAATGATGTGTATGTATAGTCTTCTATTTTTGATTCAATATTTTGAAATTCAATAATATTCATATAATCTCCATCTATGGTGTATTTTACTTAATCGAAACAAGACATCAAATATAATATTTCTTTATCCGTTTCTTTCATTCCAACACGTCCTAATTGACCGATATTTTTAATAGTTTTATCAACATCAACACCGACAATTCCGTCACCTGCATAAAAATCTTTTCCAAGATCGTGCATATCACTTGCGAGAATTCCTGCATCCACTGATATCGCAATTTTAGCTGCGCAAGATGCTTTTGCACCATCACATATAATACCTGAAGCTATCGCAAGTGCATTAATAAGTGTATGAGAAACATCGTCATAGTTTCCACCCTTTAAATAAGTGATGGATGCTCCTGAGGCTGCACCTGCAGTGACCGCACCACAAAAGGCAGATAATGATCCAATTTGAGATTTTTGGTAAATCGCAATCAAATTAGATAAGATTAAAGCTCGGTATAGTTTTTCTTTTGAAACTTTGAGTTCTTCTGCAAACTCAATGACTGGAAGTGATGCCGTCATTCCCTGATTACCACTTCCTGAATTGATAACAACCGGTAGTGCACTTCCATTCATTCTTGCATCAGATCCAGCAGCTGTTTTAGCTTTTGATCGATTTCTCACATCATGTCCATAAACGTTTAAAATTGTTTGACCAATATTCGCTCCATAGTCTTTACTTAAACCCTCTTTTGAGATGGCTGTATTATACTCAATCTGAGTTGAGATAACTTCTTCTAATTCACTGATATCACCTAACGTAGAAAATGCATAAATATCTCTCATGTTTAATAAATCATAATCTAGGTTACTTAGTACATCTGAAGGGTGTATATCATCAAATAAAACTTTATCATTATGTTTAACTAAGACAACATTGGTGTGTTGATTCATAATTCTCACACTCACGACGTCACTTTCATGAATGAGTTTGACATTAATATCAAGTAACACACCCTGTTCAGCTGTTTTAACTTCAATTTTTACTTTCTTCATGAAATCTTTTACGAGCACTAGTACATTATCTTCTACTTTAGATATCGCTTCTAACCCTAAACTAGAATCTCCTGCAACAATACCCATTGCCGCTGCAACTTCAATCCCTTTCATGCCTTTGGTATTTGGAACAATGACGCTTTTAGCATTCTTAATAATGTTCCCACTTGCTTCAATGATCACTTTATCAGGCATTTGATTTAAGATTTGCTTTGCTTTCGCAGCACAAAAAGCAATCGCTACAGGTTCTGTGCATCCCATGGCTGGTACGAGTTCTTTTTTGATGATATTTATATATGCTTGTTCTATTGTATTATTCAAATCATAACCCTCGCCTCTATTAAAAAACTATCACTACTATTTTAACATTAAATATCTCAGTTTAAGGCATCAAAATGAAAACACTTACATTTATTTTGGTAGACTCAATTCAGCTCTAAAATAACCTATCGCATCACAGTCTTTCTTGTTATCATGTTTTTTGACGAATATGTGTTCAATTGTGTGTTATTTTACACAAGCATGAAAAATCTAATTTGTTTTAAACAGTTACACATCTATAGATACACATCGTGATGATATTTCAATCATCTCAAAAATTTTAAGAAGTTAACTATGAAGATAAATGAAATTGTATGAAAATAAAGTTGACAGTATGAATTTATAAGAATATAATTGGGACGCTACAAGAAAAGATTTTATTTGTTATTTCCTAAAGGAGGAAGTATGATGTTAAAACATAATACAATATTTAAACGGCTTGTACTGTCACTCATAATGATAAGTGCTTTAATGCTTGTCATTAGTGGCTGTAAGCCAGAGAGTGAAGTTGTACTTGTTAACGAAATGA
>JBAYCS010000138.1:0-3338 GCA_041668625.1 Acholeplasmataceae bacterium
GATTTCCAGGGGAGAGTGATGAAGAATTTATAGAAACTATTGAGGATACAGTTACCGAATTGAACGAAGAACATTATTCTGACTTCATAGAGTTACATAACAAAATTTTCCCTGAGGTTTATTGGAAGGGGGATTTGTTAGTTGGAGAAGTGACTAAATTTAAGAAATTTCTTATTTTAGAAAATAATATAATACTAGGATATGCGTAAGCGTCAAACCAACAGTACCTACAATTGCGTATTAAAAAATAGTATAATACCTTCAAATTAATAATTCGGAGGTATTTTTCATGAAAGCAGATCCAAACTATCAAGCAAAATGGCACAATTTAATCAATCTGTATCAAATAAGCAGCCAAACAATGAAACAGTTCAGTGATGAACAAAATGTAAAAGTCCATCAATTACAATACTGGTTAAAGAAAATCAAACTGAGCGCACTTCAAGAATCAAATCAGTTCATTGAAGTGAAGATAGATAAACAACTTAATACAACAGATCCAATCAAACTAACCATGGGAAAAATAAGCATTGAATTATTTGAACAGTTTAATGAAGAAACGTTAATTAGATTACTAAGAGTCGTTGATAAAATTGTTTAATCTAAGCGAAATCGAGAACGTCTATTTAGCCGTAGGCGCAACCGACCTCAGAAAGTCGATTGATGGACTATCATTAATGGTTCAAACCAGATTTAAATTAGATATCAATCAAAAGAGTTTATTTGTCTTCTGTAATAAAGCGAGTGATAAAGTAAAAATAATTCATTTTGATAATGGCTTCTGGTTGTATTACAGAAGACTAGAAAAAGAGAAGTTTAAATGGCCATATAACTTACAAGAAACGATCAATATCAGTTTTAATGAACTAGAATGGTTACTGAATGGTCATGAATTAAGGTTAGAAAAACGCAAGTTCAAAGAGATAAAAGAACGTGTATTTTATTAGAAATATTAACGATAAAAACTGCTAAAAACATTGATTTTTAGCGGTTTTTATGATATTATATATCTATAAAATACGAGTAGAAAGTTGCCTTTTTATGACTGATAAAATCACTAAAATCATTCAAGAAAATCCTGAGTTAAAAGAATATATATCTTCATTAGAAACAGTCATAGCTGAACGCGACGCAGAGATCAATCTTTTAAAAGAAGCGATGAAATTATCAAGAGCGAAGATGTTTGGGTCAAGTTCAGAAAAAACAGCTGAAGGACAACTTTCTTTAGGTTTTTTTGATGAAGCTGAAAAAGAAAGTAATCTTTCTGCTTCAGAGCCTACAATAGACAGAATCACAAAAAAGAAAAGAACATCAAGAACTGAGAATATCAGTCATTTAGAAACTGAAGTGACTGAATATACGTTACCAGTTGATCAACTTCTTTGTCCTGAGTGTAATACACCATTAAAGAAAATGACGGATGAAACAAGAGAAACGATTAAGTTATATAAAAGAGTTATTCGTCATTTAGAAAAACGCGCTGTTTATGCTTGTCCAAACTGTGGACTAGTTCTAAAAGCGAAAATGCCAAAACTTCCTATCGAAGGTTCACTAGCGAGTGCTAGTGCGCTTTCGCAAGTCATCGTTGATAAATATGCGAATGGAATCCCTTTATACAGACAAAGTGCTGACTATGATCGAGTTGGCCTTAGTTTATCTAGACAAACTTTATCGAATTGGATCATTAAGTCTAGTGAGTTGCTTGATATTGTTTATCAAGCGATGAAAAAGGAATTATTAACGAAAGATATTTTACATGCGGATGAAACAACTGTGCAGGTTTTAAAAGAATCAGGGAAACCAGCTAGTAGTAAATCATATATGTGGTTATATCAAACCGGAAGGTATGATACACCAATCGTTATCTATGAATACCAACCTGGTCGTAGTGGTAAGTTTCCTAAAGATTTCTTGAATGATTTCAAAGGATATTTACATGTGGATGGATATGCTGGTTATAACGCAGTCGATAATATAACTATAGTTGGCTGTTTAGCACATGTGAGAAGATATTTTAATGATGCTTATAAAGTCATAGAGAATACGGAGAATGCAAAAGAATCAAATACAGCTAAAGGACTTAGTTACTGTAACAGGTTATTTGCTTTAGATAAGGAATCTAAAGATTTAGATATTGAAAAACGTTATAACTTTAAACAAGAAAAAATAAGACCTTTATTTGAGGCGTTTTTAACTTGGGTTAAAACCGCTTCAAATGATGCGTTACCTCAATCCAAATATGGCAAGGCATTAACTTATGCATTAAATCAATTACCAAGTGTAATGCATTACTTAGATAAAGGCGAACTTGATATTGATAATAATCTAGCTGAGAGATCAATTAAGCCATTTGTCATTGGCAGAAAAAACTGGTTATTTAGTAATACAGTAAGTGGAGCTGATGCAAGTGCTAGGTTATACAGCATTGTTCAGACTTGTATTTTAAATAATGTAAACCCATATCATTACTTAAGTGACACCTTAACGAAGTTAGCGAATATGACCATTAATCAAGATACTGATATTTTAAAACTTCTTCCTTGGAATTATGATTCAAAATAATTCAAATACGAACACCTATGCTCTGATATCTAAAAATATCAGGGTTTTTATTTTGTCAAGGTACTGTTGGTTTGACGCTTACCTTGATTCAAACCAATATCAACTTATCAAAAATGCTATTAAAGGATTTTCTTCATTCACTAGAGATTTATCCTATAATGTAGATAAAGCAAGAGAGTCAGCCCTTGATGTACTACATGCATCATTATTGGTCTTTGCAGGCGATGAAGAAACCCTACTAAAAATTGCTGATGAACAAACAGAATTTTTGAAAGAATACCAAATATTTAAGCGTTCTAGAAAGCAGTTAGCTGCTATTGATCCTGAGTTACCTAAATTGTTGAATATCTGTTTAAAGTGTATGTCACATTTTAAAATATCGTTGTCTTAATATCGGATTAGGATGCAATTATGTTTATCGTCAGTGATTATTGTATGAACATAAATTAACAAACTGAATACTATCATCACAAATTTTACTTCACAAGTTTTATAATGCAATGATAGAAGGAGGCACCTATATGATATATAATGGTTATTATTTTTATGCAGAAATTGACAATTCAATAGATTATAATATATTTGAACCATTAATGATATTACTTGATGAAGACTTTAAGGAGGCTGGAATAAGTATAAAGGTATTTATAACGCCTAATATGAACAAGAATATGGAATATGACTATAAAATAAAATTAGTAGGTAGGTTATTAGGGGTACAAATGTATTTACCCTGGCTATACCAAAGGCTTAAGCGGCTTGTTCAAACCATTAAC
>JBAYCS010000139.1:0-3313 GCA_041668625.1 Acholeplasmataceae bacterium
AGTGGATCATAATCTTGTTTTGCAATGTTTAATACATTAGCATCAATCATATGAGTGACATCTGTTAAGATTCTTGTTAAGCGCTCAGAATTATATTGTTCATCGATATATTCGATGTAAGCTTTACGTTCTTCATCTGTTTTTGTATAACAAATGTCATAGATATTAAAACTGAGTGTCTTAGTTAAGTTATTAAATCCATAAAGTTTTAATTTTTCCATGTTATCTCCATATCTAAATAAATTTATCAATAATTTGACAAACCTATTGTATCATATAGTTTCTTTTTAATAAAAAAGAAGAGGAGAAATCCTCTTCTCTAAAACTCACAGTTTTTTGGTGTTCGAGGGAAAGGAATAACATCTCTGATATTTTCAACACCCGATAAATACATAACAAGTCTTTCAAAACCCATACCATATCCCGAATGTACACACCCACCAAAGCGTCTTAAATCTAAGTACCAATCAAAATCTTTTTCTTCAATATGAAGTTCACTCATCCGCTTCGTTAAGAAATCAATTCTTTCTTCTCTTTGAGAACCTCCAATAAGTTCACCACTACCAGGGACTAAAAGATCCATCGCTGCAACTGTTTTTTGGTCTTCATTTAGGCGCATATAGAATGCTTTGATGTCTTTTGGCCAGTCAATGACAAATACTGGACTCTTAAAGTGCTTTTCAGTTAAGTATTTCTCATGTTCTGTGTTGATATCTTGCCCTTGTTTTGGTGCATTTTCGAATTTAACACCGCTCTTAAGTAAAATATCGATGGCATCTTTGTGTGTAACTTTTGCAAAAGGTTTATCTAAGACGTTTTGAAGTCTTTCGATGAGTCCAGGTTCAACGAATTTATCAAAGAATGCCATTTCTTCAGGTAATTTATCAAAGACATACTTGATAATATATTTAACCATATCTTCAGCAACATTCATGTTATCTTCAAGATCCGCGAATGCCATTTCTGGTTCAATCATCCAAAACTCTGAAGCATGACGCTGCGTATTTGAGTTTTCAGCTCTAAATGTGGGTCCAAAGGTGTAAACATCTCTAAATGCTAATGCATAAGCTTCCGCCTCAAGTTGTCCTGTGACGGTTAAATTCGTCCGTTTCCCAAAAAAATCTTTCTTGTAATCAATATCTTTTTCTTCAGTTCTTGGGATGTTGTCTAGATCAAAGGTTGTCACATTAAACATTTGACCGGCACCTTCACCATCGTTTGCTGTAATGATTGGTGTGTGGACGTATGTAAAGTTACGACTTTGGAAAAATTCATGAATCGCAAATGCTGCAACACTTCTTAAACGAAAAACAGCGTGAAAGAGGTTAGTTCTTGGTCTTAAATGCGCAACTTCTCTTAAGAATTCACGAGAATGTCTTTTGGGTTGAATTGGATAATCCTCTGGTGCATCCCCTAATAATTCGATGTGAGTTGCTTTTATTTCAAAGGGTTGTTTAGCATTTGGGGTTAATATTAATTCACCTTTAACTAAGATAGAACTTCCTACCCTTATTTTTTGAACCTCTTTAAACTGATCAATGCTTTTTTCTTCATAGACGACTTGAAGACTTTCAAAAAACGTTCCATCGTGAAAATTGATGAAGCCAAATTCTTTCTGTGCTCGATGATTTCTCACCCATCCTTTTAAGATAAGCTCCTTACTAACGTGTTTTTGTTGATCTCTATAAATCTTTTTTACTGTTGTTTCCATCATAACCTCCTGATTAAAAAATAAAACGCCCTTAAAATGCTAAGGACGTAAATATACGCGGTACCACCTTAGTTCTAGAATGTCTTCTAGCACTCGAAAACACATAACGTGTGTTAGCCGGATAGTTCTACTTTCCTTATCGGATTTCTTCTACCACTCAGAGTGTTGATCATCATACAGATTTTATCTAGGCTCTCACCAATCCCTAGTTCGCTTTAAAATCTTGTTTTATGATGACGGTCTCATCAACGATTTGTCATTATTATACTTTTAAGAAGCCTTTTTGTCAATCAAGTTCTTCAGTTGATTCACTTTCGTCTTCATATTCTATTTCATCAAATTTAGCTTCAGAAATATTTTTAAATTTTGTATTAATTTTTTGGCTCGTAATTTGAACTTGATCAGCTGTCTTAGCCACAGTATCAATGGAGCGTTTCAATTTATCCCAGCGCTCAATATAGCGCTTGAATTCATCACCAAGCTTATTCAATTCATCAATAATCACTTTAGCTTGTTCATCACGTTTTAAATTATTAACCACCACTTGAATCATAGATAGTTGAGAAATCAGAGTCGTAGGTGAAACAATCCAAACTGAAAATTTAGAAGCATAATCAATTAAGTCTTGATGATAAGCAGCGATTTCAGCAAATATGGCTTCAGCTGGGACAAACATGAAGGCTTGATCGCTTGTTTCTCCGGTAATGATGTATTTATTTTTTATATCATTGATATGCTTTTTAACGTCAAGTTTAAAGTCTTTTTCTGCATTTTTGCGATCACTATCGCCTAACGTTTGATCAACCATTTTTTTATAATTATCTAAAGGAAATTTAGAATCAATAGCTACCATGCCAAGTGGTTCTGGCGCATAGACAACTGCATCAGCTAAAGCTTTATTTGATAACATCTTTTGACGTTCATAAAGCATTTTGTTATTGCCAAAGACAGCGGTTAATAATTGATAAAGTTGAACCTCACCAAATGCTCCTCTTGCCTTTTTATCGGTCAATAAGTCATTAAGTGAAACAACTTCAGTAGATAATAGCTCAATTTTCTTTTGTGCTTCATCAATCTTAGCTAATCTTTCGATAACATTTGTAAATGTTTCACTTGTTTTTTCAAACCCTTGTCCAAGACGCGTTTCAACTTTTTCATTAATTTCTTTTAAGTGTCTATCAATATGAAGCATCATATGATCTTTAAAAGTATTTAAATCGTTTTGATTTATCTTACTTGATTCACTAAAAAGCTTTGCCATCTCATATTTAAGATCTCCATATTCTTTTTGAAAGTATATTTTAAGTTCACTTTGGAGTTCTTTTTGTTCATCTACGAATTCAACATGTTTATTTTTCGTAAATGATCGAATTATTAATACGATGAGCATGATTGAGATAATACTTAATAATCCAATTTGAATATAATCCATATGAATCTCCTTTCTTACATCACATCTTCTAAATAGTAGATATGTATGACTTGATCAATGATTTCAACATAAAATGTAATATATGAATCCCTTGAAATAATCATATCATTGACAGTCGTTACAAATCTGTCATCATTAAGCGATCTTGCATAATTACGTTGATTTTCTGG
>JBAYCS010000140.1:0-3313 GCA_041668625.1 Acholeplasmataceae bacterium
GAACTAAAGATCAAAACGATCGAAGAAATACAGAAATTGCTTTGACAAATCTCGGAAGAGAGTATATTGAATTCATTCTTCCAAAACATGCAGAAACACTAAGAGAACTCTATAAAATTCTAAGTGAAGATGAAAAAAAAGAGTTGGTTGGACTGATGAAAAAATTAGGATATTATGCTGAAAAGCTAAAAGGGGAAAATCTATGAATCATGTTTTTCATAAGGGGACTAATCATAAAACCATCATATTACTGCATGGAACTGGTGGGAATGAACATGATTTAATCAATTTAGGAAGGTATATTGACCCACATGCAAATCTTTTAGGGATTCGTGGCAACGTTTTAGAAAATGGAATGCCAAGATTTTTTAAAAGAATTTCACTTGGAGTATTTGATGAAATCAATTTAAGAGAAGAAACTAAAAATCTTAGAGATTTTATTGACAAAGCAATCATTAAATATAACCTAGATCCAAATCATATACATGCGCTTGGCTATTCAAATGGAGCTAATATTTTAGTATCCCTACTCTTTTTGTATCCAGACATTATCTCAAAGGCGATGTGTTTACATGCGATGATACCACTTAGAGATGTCATTTTAAATGAGAATTTAAAAACTAAAGTATTGTTAACATCAGGTAGAGAAGACCACATGGTAAGTTCACATGAAGTAAAAGAACTTAAAGAAATGCTGGTTAACGCAAAGTATGAAGTTGATTTATATGAGACTGAATATGGCCATCAACTCACAGAAATGGAAATAGATTTTGTAAAAAAGTGGTATGATAAAACTAAGTAATGGAGGTTTTATCATGTTTGATGTAAGTTTAGAAGATATAAAACTTATAAAAGAAAAGTATGTCATTTCAACAGATCCATTTAAGATTTCAAACTTTCCGCCTAAAGAGAAAAGGAAATATATCTTACTTTGTATGATGGTCCATTTATTTGAACCAAACAAAAAATACAATGAAAAAGAAATTAATGAAATTTTAAAGACTATTTACTCAGATTATGTAACGCTTCGTAGATATTTGGTTGAATATCGCTTTCTTGATCGTTTAGTTGACGGAAGTGCGTACTGGTTAGCTGCAAATCAAAAAGATTATATTCACTATATAAAAGACTAAAAAAGAGGGAAAATCTCCCTCTTATTGTTTTATAGGCCGATAGCGTTTAATCCATGTAAGCACTCTTTTACGTTTGATTCGTTTGACTTCTGATAAAAATAAAATCGTATCAAGTAGTGTTTCTTCGAGCGGTCTTGGTTCATAGTTTAAACCATTTTTTGCTTTTTCATAGGTAAAATAAGAGTTGCTTCTTAAGGTGTATAGTGAATACTTCGTATAGATCGGTGGAAGTTTTCTTAATCGGTAATATATTTCAGCAAGTGGTGCTGAAATTTTAGCAAACCAGAAAGGAAGCACATGAATTGAAAATCTTTTCCCAGATAATTTTCTTAAAGTATCAAACATTTCTTTTAACTCAATACGGTGCCCAGACAAAATATAACATTCACCCACTTGACCTTGATCGATTGCACTGATGATGCCATCACTGACATCTCTGACATCGACAAAGTCATAAGCGCCATCAACTCTTGATGTTAAATATCCATTCATATATTCTTCAATCATCATAGTCATATGTGCTTTCCCATAATCATAAGGTCCGATAATACCTGAAGGATGAACCACGATAGCATTTAATCCGTTTTTCACTTGATTTAATACATATTCAGTCGCAATAGCTTTTGATTTTGCATAATCATCGATCACTAAATCTGGATCGAAGTGATCGATTTCATGAATTATTTGCTTGTGATTATTTTCAGGAATCGCATGGACAGAAGATACATAGATAAATTTAGACACTCGCTTTTTAAGTGCTAAATCAACGAGTTTTTTTGTGCCATTGACATTGACATCATAAAGCAAATGATTCTTTTTTTGAGCAATTGAGATGATTCCTGCTGTATGGATTAGAATGATGGGGTCATCTGTTGTTAAAAGAAGTTCAAGTGTTTCTTGATGACGGACGTCACCTTTTATGATGTCGCATCCTAAGCTTTCAAGAAGTACTGCTGAATCATTTTGTAGGATAAGCGCACGTACTTTTTTACCTTGCGCACGCAATTTTCTTATAATGGTATTTCCTAAGTGACCATTCCCACCCGTTACGATATATAATTCGCTCATCATTATCACCTCTCACTTTAAACTTAATCCAAATTATTGATTAAATCAATCATTAAGGTATTGTTTGTGATAATGTGTTAAAGTTGACACAATTTATTCCAGTATGGTCTCAATAATGGTATTTAGAGCATCACTAATTTCTTCAATACTCATTGAAAAAGTTTCTTTTCTGTCTTTTACTTGTTCATGAGCATATGGCACATGAACAAATAGAGCTTTTGTTTTAATTTTCTTACTATTTATATGGTGATAAATGCCATACATTATATGGTTACATACATAAGTTCCTGCACTATTTGAAATTTTAGTGGGATATCCTTTTTGCATGAGGTGAAGCATAATTGGTTTTAATGGTAAATCGGTTTTATATGCAGTAGGACCATCACTTATGATGTTAGTCTCATGTTTGATGACACCTTCGTTGTCAGGTATTTCACTATCATCTAAGTTCACTGCAAATCTTTCTAAAGATATTCCTTGTCTTCCACCAGCTTGACCAACCATTAAAACTAAATCTGGATGGAACTGACTCATGTAATCAATGACAATATCGATTGAACCTAAAAATGTTGTGGGGATACATACCTTTATCAAACGATATTTATCCGATTCCATGATTTTAATTGCTTCATAAGAGGGATTAATACTCTCCCCTCCAAATGGCGTAAAACCAGTAAGTAAAACAGTTTTCATTTTATACACCTCATTAATGCCATTTTATCATGTTTTAATGTTATAAATAAAATCATAAAAAAAACTTACATGTTAAAATATACTTGGTGAATAATGATGATTAAAAGAATTCATAAAGACAATCAAATAATAACTTTAACCTATGACTATCAAACTGCTTTTTTTTATGATGTCGTTTGTTATGATTTAGGATTTGAGTTAAAACTCACATCGTTTAGTCAAAGCATACATAAGCATTTTGAAGATAAGTTATTTCAAGACTATGTAGAAGATCCTTATGTTTTAAGTTATGAGAAAGATGGAGTAAACGTTGCCTACATTGAAGGATCCATCCAAACATGGAACCAAACCTATCGCATATGGAATTTCTTGGTTTTAGAACCATATAGACAGCATGGAATTGGAAAAGCGCTCATGGA
>JBAYCS010000141.1:0-3307 GCA_041668625.1 Acholeplasmataceae bacterium
AAAAAAATTAGCCTCAATTGAGGCTAACAATCAATCATATATTGTATTCTATAATCACAAGAGATCAGGATTAATCAGCATTTTTAAACCCATGGAATCCATAATTTCTATATGTTTATTATTAATAATTCTGATATAACGATCCGTCGATAACTCTTTTAACTTTCGACTAAATGTCTCAGGAGTTATTCCTAAACTTGAGGCCAAATTTACTTTGGTAGTTTCAAATTTAACATGATGGTTTTTCTCTAAATCAAGAAGTAATCGAGCGACTTTTGCTGATGCTTGATAAAGATTACTATGCTCGATGATTGCTTCTGCTTTATCAAGTCGATTTGATAACTCTTGCATCATCTTTAATGATAGCTCTGGACTTTTACTCATCAAATGTTTCATTTTCGATTGATCGAGTAAACAAATAACCGATGGTTCAATCGCTTCAGCATATGTCGTGACTTTCGATTCATTAAATAGAGCAAGTTCTCCTAAAAAGTCGCCATGGGATAACATCCGAATCACTTGTTCTCTTCCATCCTCTGATAATCTTGTGATTTTAATTTTCCCACGATGAATCACGAATAAGCTATTTAAGCTATCACCAGCTTGATAAATGAAATCACCTTTATTAAGCTTTTGATGGGTTGAAATCATGATGATTTCATCAAGTTCTTTTGCATTTAACTGTTTAAAGATGGGAACTTTCTTGATGCAGTTGTTTGGTTCTAAGTCTTTTGACATGATTTCCTCCGATATCAAATCTAAGTAATCTAATGGCATTAATAATGACAATTAATACAGATCCTTCATGTACAAGCATGCCTAATGACATGGTTACTTGATTCAATAATACACCAATCATCAAAAAGAATACAACCGATAGGGCAAAGATGATATTTTGAATCATGTTAATCTTAACTTTTCTGCTTATTTTAATCGCATCTTTCAGTTTACCAATATCTTCACTCATTAATACAACATCTGCTGTTTCCATGGCTAAGTCTTTACCAATTCCTCCAACAGCAACCGAAGCATCTGCATAAGATAAAGCAAGTGCATCATTGATCCCATCACCGACAAAGATCGTATGATATTCATCTTGATAAGATTTGATGATTTGAGCTTTATCTTCTGGATAAAGATTTGCATTAACGTTATCTATACCTAATTGATTGGCAATTTGATGGGCAACTATCTCTTGATCACCAGTGAGCATCACGGTCTTTTTAATGCCTAAAGATTTGAGATCTTTCATGAGTAATTCCGTTTTTGGTCTTAAGGTATCTGCGATACCAATGAGACCTAAAACTTGATTTTCATTTGCTAGTAGTAGTGTCGTATATCCCACATTCAAAAACTTATGATAAGCCATTTGATATTCACCCATTAAAGGATTTTCTAATATTCTTTCATTTCCTAAGCTATAGATTTTATCTTGATAACTAAACTTAATCCCTTTACCTTTTATACTTTGATAATTTTTTGGTTTATCTTTAATATCCACATGATTTTTCATTGCTTCTTGAATAATGGCATGTGCAATCGGATGTTCACTATATGCTTCACCAATCGATGCAATTTTAATAAGTTCTTCTTCTGATATATGAAATGTCTTGATTTCTACGACTTCAGGTTTCCCTTTGGTGAGTGTTCCTGTTTTATCAAAGAAGACTATTTCACCTTTAGAAAGTTTTTCAATAGAATCCCCACCTTTAAATAAGATACCTTTTTTTGCTGCATTTCCAATACCAGCAACAAAAGATACTGGGGTTGCAATCACTAAAGCTCCTGGACAAGCAATAACAAGCATGGTGATCGATAATCTTATGTCTTTTGTCATGATAAAGATAAAAATCGAAAATATGACAATTAAAGGTGTATAGTATTTTGAAAATACTTCCATGAATTTCTGCGTTTTTGCTTTACTATCTTGTGCTTCTTCAACCATATGAATCATTCTTGATAATGTCGTATCTTCGCCTACCTTTGTTACTCTCATTTTTAAGTAACCAGATGTAACCACTGTAGATCCGATGATAGCATCAGAGATATCTTTTTCTACAGGCATTGATTCACCAGTCATCATTTGTTCGTCAATGAATACATTTCCTTCAATGATGATGCCATCGGTTGGTATTTTTTCACCCACTTTCACAAGTAAGATATCACCAACTTTAAGTGAATCCAAGGAAACCATATCTTCCTTATCTAAGGTTATTAAACGGGCTTGTAATGGTTTTAAATCCATCATCGCTTTCAGTGAACTTCGTGTCTTTTCTAATGACATTTTCTCTAAATAATGTCCAAGTGTAAAAAGATAGGTTACTGCTGCTGCTTCAAACAAATCACCAATCATATATGCTGCAATCACAGCAATCGTTACCAGTAAATCGATCCCAATTATTTTATATTTTAAATCCATAAAAGCTTTTTTAAAGATATGAAATCCAGCAAAGATAGTTAATAGCGTCATGATGATGAATGAAACCAGCCTAGACTGGTTTAATTCATTAAAGATCATCGATAAAATAAACAATGATGAAATGAATGTAATGTATCCGTGTTTTTTTAAGATATTTTTCATCTTACTTACTACTTATAACCTTGTATCCTAAATCTTTAACAACTTTTAAAACACTTTCATCACTTTGTTTCATTTCATCATAAACCACTTCAACTTTTGAAGCATTAAATTTAACAACAGCTGTTTCGATCCCCTCAAGTTTTATTAATGTCCCTTCAATTCTTCTAATGCATGATGGACAAGTCAGTGTTTCGAGTTGTAGTACTGTTTTTTTCATTTTTTAATCACCCTTTCTAGTTTCAGTATAGAGGATATAACATGATATTTCCTTGACATAAATCAAGTTTTTATACGAATATAAAAAAGAATTCCAACATTGGAACTCTTCTTTTCAACATCTTTGATTTAGTTATCTTTGAAACTTTGACATTATTTTTAGGACTCCATACCATAAACTTATTAATATGAAAATAGCAAGTAACCATAAAATAGTATAAAGAGGATACCCAAAGAAATCCGAAATCTCTTTAACTGGGCTTTCAAATAAATAAAACCAGTTTTCTTTTAATATGATATCAGCCATTAAGACAAGTAATGTATAGATGAATAACATCAAACTTGCTTTCAAAAAATGCTTTCTTTTTATTTCAACACGTTTGGTGATGAAATAATAAAGAGATGCAAGTAAAAATCCATAATGCACAATAAAATAATGGAAATATCTAAAATGTGGAATCCCATAAGACGTATCGACAAAGATTAAGGCAAATAAAGCCCCTGTGATCG
>JBAYCS010000142.1:0-3306 GCA_041668625.1 Acholeplasmataceae bacterium
GTCTTACAAGCTAGAATGAGAGATATGCATGTCAATGAGTCAGAATTATGGTGGTACTTAGACTTACGCAAATATGGTGGATGTCCACATGCAGGTTTTGGTTTAGGGCTCGAAAGAATGATTATGTATGTAACTGGAGTAGATAATATTAGAGATGTTATTCCATTTCCAAGAACTCCTAAAAATTGTGAATTTTAAAAAGCAAGATTCGTCTTGCTTTTTCTCTTTATTATACAAATAAATTACTATTGATAATAGAGTTAGTATCTATAAAGGCTCTAATCAGTTTTTTCTTGCATTTTTGCGCCGATTAAGCTATATTGGAAATACACTTTGAATTTATGAAAGGCTGTGCTAAATTTGAAAAAAATCACTTTACTCTTTATAATTTTCTTAATGTCTTCAGTTTTGATAGCTTGTCAAAAGACAACGACAACTGTATCAACAACTACTGAGCCATTAGCAATATCTGATATTGTTACAGCTTTAGATAATCCACTTGATATCGGATTGTTTATCACAGAAACGCCTGAAACATCTGTGGGGATTAATTTTAAGATGTCCTCAGAAACAAACGCTTATGTTGAATATGCTAAAGATGGTATAACTACATTTACAAAAGTTGATGCGACGAAAAAAACAACGACTGTAGGCAAAAAAGTAGTATATTTGTTTGAAGCTGAAATGTCTGGTCTTGAACAAGGTGAGTCTTATTCTTACCGCGTTTCAAATGAAGATGCATCAGAAGTCAGTGATATTTATCATTTTACAATGCCAAGCAATACCGGTGATTCATTTACTTTTATGTATCTTGCTGATCCACAAGAAAATGCTGAAATTGGGTATATGGCATATGCTTATAGTGTTTTAAATGTATTAGAATACAGTCAAGCAGACTTTGATTTTGTGATGTCACCTGGGGATTTTGTGGATGATGCTGATATTAAGAGCGAATGGGATTGGTTTTATCAATATTCAGCTTTTTATATTACAGAAAAGCCTTTAATCGCAACTATTGGAAATCATGAGGTAAATGGAATTGGAACGGATGTTGTGAATAATTTAGAGTTTGATGGGTATCTAAACTTACCAAATAATGGTCCGGTATATGATGCTTTTGATGAACTTGAAGGCGATATGAGAAGTTCAAATTTTGATGATGGCAAAACATATAGTTTTAATTATGGTAATGCACATTTTATCGCAATCGACACAGAAATGTTTTGCGATGGATCAACTGCTTGTACAGCATATGACCATTCAAATGTTGAAATATTAAAATCATGGATTCAAAATGACTTAGAAAGCAATGATTTAACTTGGACGATTGTATTACTTCATCGCGGGCCATATGGATTGTCATATGATTCAGCTAGTGTTCGAGATAACCTGATTCCAATTTTTGATGAATTTAATGTTGATTTGGTCTTATCAGGGCATGATCATCAATATTCAAGATCCGTTTATTTAGAAAATGCAATGGTTCCTTTTCAAACCTCAAATTTATATTCAAAAGGCTTGATTACGCTGATTGATAGCGCAGTTTTAAATAATAATTTTAATCATTATGCGAGTTCAATAGGAGTAACTTATGTAACAGGGAATACGGTTTCAACCAAATTTTATGGAGGAGATAAATCTTCTGGCATTCAAGTAAATTATAAATTCTTAGATGAAAATCCTGTCATTCCATTTATCACAGTTACAGCCGACTCGATTCATGTTGTTTCATATGGGGTATCAAAAGATTACGCTTTAGCAATTGTTCCAACGGGTGTTTATATTTTAGAGGAATTTACGATTACAAAATAATAAAAGTCGAGATAAATTCTCGACTTTTATATTAATATTGATTATTATTTTTTAGCTACGTCTTTTAAGGACTCAACTAAACCGGATGCCATGCCGACGATGCCTTGCATGTCAGATGGAATGATGATTTTTGTTGCTTGGCCATCAGCAATTTTTTCCATTGCTTTGTAAGCTTCAAGAGTTAAGAATGCTTGATCAGCTTTAGCAAGTTTAATTAGTTCAATACCTCTTGCGGTAGCTTCCTGCACTTTTAGAATGGCTTCAGCCTTACCTTCAGCTTCGCGAATAGCAGCTTCTTTTTTTGCTTCAGCTCTTAAGATGGCAGCGGCTTTTTCACCTTCAGCTTCAAGTACGTTAGCAGCTTTTTTTCCTTCAGCAATTAAAATGGATTCACGACGTTCACGTTCTGCACGCATTTGTTTTTCCATTGCTTCACGGATTTCTTTTGGTGGAATAATATTTTTTAACTCAACGCGGTTGATTTTGATTCCCCATGGGTCGGTAGCTTCATCAAGAATGATTCTCATTCTCTCATTAATCAAATCGCGGCTTGTCAATGTTTGGTCAAGTTCTAATTCACCGATAATATTACGAAGTGTAGTAGCTGTTAATTGTTCAATTAACATTCCTGGATTTTCGGCACCATAGATGTATTGTTTTGAATCAGTAATTTGTAAGAAAACTACTGTATCAATTTGCATAGTAACGTTATCTTTAGTGATAACAGCTTGAGGTGGAAAATCTAAAACTTGTTCCTTTAAGTTAATAACATCACTTACCATGCCTCGAGAATTATAAGTTCTTTTAATTCTGTCGATAAATGGAACTAGAAAATGTAATCCCGCTGTCCAAGTAGTGTAATAATTACCCCATCTTTCAATTACATATTCAGTTGCTTGAGGAACAATTTTGATTCTTGTGCCTAAATAAACTAAAATAATTACGACTAAAATTCCTAAAATAATCCATGGCCACATAAAATAAATCCTCCTATATCTTTCTTTCCCGTTTTGTTACGGTAATTTTTGTTATCATATCTCTTATTGTATTTTTATTTCTTGAAGCTGCGATCAAACCGGTATCAATAAGTCCCATTAACATTAATAGCATAATCGCTATCAATATATTGATAGGCACCAAAACAATAACTAATAAGTACTTAAATACAATATCATGTAAAAAGACACTTAGTAAATTAACCGGACCTGATAACTCTATATTCATAGCTCTTCTTCCTAAAGTCAATCCTTTTAAAGCGAGAGTATAAATAGTTGCTATAAGTAAAAATAATCCAATATAGTAATATACGCTATTTGTGATGTAAGTCCCTAGAGGTTCAACATATGGTTCGGTATCGATTAAATTTTGTTGTCTTATCATTTCTGATTTTTCAACATATATATCCCACGCTGCATCTAGTTGTTCTTCATCTTCACCCGCAATTACTTTGTTAGCTTGATACTCATCTTGTAACTCAATTAAATCTTGATTATA
>JBAYCS010000143.1:0-3293 GCA_041668625.1 Acholeplasmataceae bacterium
ATGGAATCATTAGGTGTTACTAATTTAGAAATACCGATTAAAGATTCAGTTGATCTTCATTTAAAATCTATTGACCACAATCAACTTGATGTAACCTATGAAAACGCACAAGCTCGGATGAGAACACTCATTTTAATGGATTTAGCAAATAAGCATGGTGGTTTTGTTTTAGGGACTGGTGACTTATCAGAAATTGCGCTTGGATTTATGACGTATAATGGCGATCAAATGAGTATGTATGCGATTAACTCAGGATTACCTAAAACATGGATTAAAGCGCTCATTGATTATCATTTAAGACATGATTATCATGAGTTAAAAGAAACGCTACTAGAAGTATTATCATCACCTATATCTCCAGAATTACTAAAGAATCAAAAAACGGAAGAAGTTATTGGAAGATATGATATTAATGATTTTATTTTATATCATCATCTAGAATGTGGTGCTGATAAAGAAAAAATCGAGTGGTTATTAACCCATGCTTTTGATTTAAAAATGCAAGAAGCAAAACAATATGTGAACCGTTTTTTCAAACGATTTTATGATCAACAATTTAAACGTCAAACAATGCCTGAAGGACCCAAAATACTCGGTATTTCATTATCTCCTAGAGGGCAATATAGACTACCATCAGATGTTAAAGTGAAGTGAAGATATGAGTAAAAAAGTAATCATAGGTTTAAGCGGTGGAGTTGACTCAAGTGTTGCTGCATACCTTTTAAAGCGTGATGGCTATGATGTTGAAGCTGTTTTTATGCGCAACTGGGACTCTGCAACCAACCGTGATTTAAAAGGCAATCCAAAGGCATATGATGATTTATGTGAGCAAGAAAAAGATTACCAAGATGCCAAACTGGTTGCTGAAAAACTTAATATACCCTTACGTCGTGTTGATTTCATTGAAGATTATTGGGATCGTGTTTTTCAGTATTTCTTAAGCGAATATGAAAAAAATAGAACCCCTAATCCCGATGTTTTATGTAATAATGAAATTAAATTCAAAGCATTTGTTGATTATGCAAAAACATTAAATGCGGATTATATTGCGATGGGTCATTATGCGAGAGTTGATGAAGTCTCTGGAATTCCAAGATTACTACGTGGTCTTGACCAAAACAAGGATCAAAGTTATTTTTTGTCACAATTAAAAGCTGAACAACTCAAAAATGTTTTGTTTCCAATTGGACATCTCGATAAAAAAGAAGTTAGACAAATTGCAATTGAACAAGGGCTTCATACAGCAACAAAAAAGGATTCAACAGGTATTTGCTTTATTGGTGAAAGGCATTTTAATGAGTTTTTAAGTAATTACTTACCCGCTCAACCAGGCGACATGAAAAGACTTGATGGCACTTATGTAAAAGAACATCAAGGTTTAATGAATTATACGATTGGACAACGTAAAGGTTTAGGTATTGGGGGTTCAAAAGAAGCATCTGGTGCATGGTTTGTTGTCGGTAAAGACTTAAAAACTAACACTCTATTTGTTGAACCCGATCAAAATCATCCATATCTTATTTCTGATGAAGCTATTATTACTGATGTGATCTGGAGGGGACAAAAAATTAGTGGTAAAATGACTGCTAAGTTTAGATACCGCCAAGTTGATCATGATGTTTTTATCACATGGATCGATGATCATACCATTAAAGTAACTTACCCACAAGGTGTAAGATCAGTCACACCTGGTCAAGTTTGTGCATTTTACATGGATGAGGTATGTTTAGGTTCTGGATTTATTCATGAGGCATATTTTAAGAGCGTTAAAAGACAATACAGTTAGAGGAACAAACACAAGTTCCTCTTTTAAATAACTAAAAAGGGGTTAACATGGAAACGTTAATTGGTCGCGTAAAACATTATATGTTTCACAATGAGGAAAATGGATATTCAATTGCAAAATTAAATATTGATGACCAACAAGACGTGACAATCGTCGGTTATTTTCCTGTTTTAGGTGAAGATTTTGATTATGAGTTTACAGGTGAATGGGTTAATCATCCAAGTTATGGACAACAACTTAAAATCACATCCTATAAACGGATGTCTTCACAATCTAAAAGTGGGGTCATTAGTTATTTGTCTTCATCCTTTTTTCATGGTATTGGACCAAAAACAGCTGAAAAAATAGTCGACACTTTTGGAAGTGACGCCATACAAAAAATACTTGATGATAAAAAGATTTTAAAAGAAATAGGATTATCTGCAGTTCGTATTGAAAAACTATATCAACAGCTTAAAGAGCATCAAATTAATGAACATATTTTAGTTGAACTCTATAGTTATGATTTAACCATGAAATTAGCGATGAAATTGATTAAAAAATATCAAATAGCGACTTTAGAAAAATTAAAAGAAAATCCTTATCGCTTAATTGATGAAATCGAAGGTATTGGATTTATAAAAGCAGATGAAATTGCTCAAAAGCTTGGCATTGATCCCCATGATGACAGAAGAATTAAAGCCTCAATTCAATACGCTTTACAGCAAATCGCATATCAAAATGGAGATTGTTATTTAACCTTTGAAGAACTTCAAAAAATAACAAGCGTTGTGTTAAAAGAAACTCCTGATATTAAACCAATGCTTGAACTCTTAGTTAAGGATAAAAAAGTCATCGTCGAAGAAGATCGTTATTATTTATATAGTATTTATATTCAAGAAATCGAAGTTGCAGCTAAACTTTTATCACTTTCAAAAGTTGCACCTGATTTTGATATCGAATATGCAAGAACACTTCTAGATATGGTTGAAATTGAACGTAATATGACCTATACTGATGCCCAAAAAGAAGCCATATTAACATCACTTCAAAGTTCAGTATCGATTATTACAGGTGGTCCAGGAACAGGAAAAACAACAATCATCGATGGTTTGCTCGAAGTTTACCGGATCTACCATAAATTAAACTATAAGAACCCGCAAATCTATGAGAAAATTGGTTTGATGGCTCCAACAGGAAGAGCTGCTAAACGAATGAGTGATTTACTCGATTTGGAATCTAAAACGATTCATCGTCATTTAGGGTACAACTATGATGGCATGTTTGGATATGATGAACATAACCAGCTACCTTATGAACTGATCATCATTGATGAAGCATCGATGATTGATCTAGGTCTATCTCATAAACTATTTCAAGCCATTAAAGATGGCTGTCAAGTCGTCATTGTTGGTGACGTTGATCAATTACCATCGGTTGGTGCTGGGCAGTTTCTCTCTGATTTGATTGATTCAAGCGTACTACCAACGGTTAGACTTGAACAAATCCATAGACAAGCTAAAGATTC
>JBAYCS010000144.1:0-3280 GCA_041668625.1 Acholeplasmataceae bacterium
AAGAGACCAACAAAAGTAACCCCTAATTATAAAAAGAAAAATAAACTTAAAATTAAAAAAGCGAAACAAGAAATACGGAGGAAAGCATATGCTGAAAATCGGTAGTCATGTCTCGATGTCAGGCGATGAGATGTATTTAGGATCAGTAAAGGAAGCATTAAGTTATGGCGCAAACGCCATGATGATCTATACTGGCGCTCCACAAAATACAATCCGCAAGAAAATTGAAGATTTAAATATCGAACATGCGTTAACTTACATGAAGGAACATCATTTTGAACTAGAAAATGTGGTCGTTCATGCCCCCTATATCATCAACTTAGCCAATCCAGATCCTGAAAAACGTGCATTTGCTATCTCATTTTTAACAGAAGAAGTTAAAAGAACGCACGCCATGGGAGCAACTCAAATTGTGTTACACCCAGGTAGTGCTGTTGGTAAAGACCGTGATGAAGCCACAAAATGGATTGCAGAAGGTGTGAATCTAGTGATTCGAAATACACCTGATGCCAATGTAAAAATTGCCTTAGAAACCATGGCTGGCAAGGGCAATGAAATGGGTAAAACCTTTGAAGAGCTTAAAAATATCATTGACTTAATTGAAGATAAATCACGCGTATCCGTGTGTTTTGATACATGTCACACACATGATGCAGGTTATGATATTAAGAATAATTTTGAAGATGTGATCAAGCATTTTGATACCATCGTTGGAAAAGAATACATCTCAGTCTTCCATATCAATGACTCTAAAAACATTCAAGGTGCTGCAAAAGATCGTCATGAAAATTTAGGGTATGGTTATATTGGATTCGATAATTTACTTAAAGTTATCTATCATAAAGATTTCATGCATATTCCAAAAATACTTGAAACACCATATATTGAAGGAAATCCACCATATCAAAAAGAAATTGAAATGATTAAAGCCCAAACATTTATCGATGAATGGAAAGAAACCATTAAATAAAGCCCACAGGGCTTTTTTTATTCTCCCATCATCAATTGACTAAAAGGGGTCTCTGTGCTAAAATCATGCTATCAAATCATCATATTTATAAAATATGAAGGAGGCCATCATGATGAAACGAATGGTGATCACAGGAACCCAATGGGGTGACGAGGGAAAAGGTAAGATTACTGACTATTTAGCACAACATGCGAACTTTGTTGTGAGGTATCAAGGCGGTAATAATGCAGGGCATACCGTTGTTTTTGGAGGAAAATCCCATAAGCTTCATCTTTTACCATCGGGTATCTTAAATCCAAAGATTCATAATGTGATGGCAAACGGCATGGTGATTGATCCAAAAGCTTTTTATGAAGAACTAAAAGACTTAACGAATTATAAACTATCCGTAAGTGATAGAGCACATATCGTTCTCCCTTATCACTTAATTGTCGATGGACTCCAAGAATTAGACAAAGGGAATCATAAGATTGGTACAACTAAAAAAGGAATTGGACCAGCTTATGCAGATAAAGCAAACCGTATTGGCATGCGCGTATCGTCATTTGTGGACCCTATAAGATTTCCTATCCATTTAAAAGAATTGATTAAGCTTAAAAACAAAGAAATTGAAATCCATGGTGAAAAACCACTTGATTATGAAGAAGTTTATCAAGAATACCTTACGTATGCTGATTTTATGCGTCCATTTGTAACAGATACATCATTGTTACTTAATCAAGCTGCTGAAGCAGAAGATAAGATTTTATTTGAAGGAGCTCAAGGGTCTCTACTATGCTTAGATCATGGGACTTATCCATATGTCACATCGAGTTCACCAACAGCTGCTTCAGTTCCTTTAAATACGGGACTAGCTCCATGGCTCATTGATGGTGCACTAGGAATTACCAAAGCTTATTCAACCAGAGTTGGTGAAGGTCCAATGCCTTCAGAGATTACTGGTGATCTCGCTGATAAAATCAGAATTAAAGGAAATGAATTTGGAACAACGACCGGGAGACCGCGAAGAATTGGTCACCTAGATACTGTAGTCCTTAGACATACGAAACGTGTGAGTGGGTTATCGTTTTTAGCAGTCACACTCTTAGATGTATTATCTGGACTTGATGAACTAAGAATCGTCAATAGTTATGAGCTTGATGGGCATACGATTGATTATATCCCAGCTGAAATTGAGGATTTTAGTCGTTGCAAACCAAATTACATCATCATGCCAGGCTGGCATGAAGATATTACCAAAGTGACAACACCATATGAATTACCTATAAACTGTCAAAAATATTTACGCAAGATTGAAGAATTAGTCGGGGTTAGGATTGCGATGTTCTCCGTAGGACCAGACCGTTCACAAACCATTTTAGTAGAAAATATCTTTTAGGGAGCACATATGATTAACAGGTACCAAAGACCAGCATTAAAAAAACTATGGAGTGAAAAGCATCGTTATGAAGCGTTTTTAAAGGTCGAGCTTGCTTGTCTCGAGGCATGGCACAAGCTCGGTCTTTTTGACGATATATCATTAGATAAATTAAACCAAGCTAGTTTTGATTTAAAAACCATTCATGATTTAGAAAAAGAAACGAAACATGATGTGATTGCATTCACTCGTGCTGTGTCTTTATCACTAGGTGATGAGAAGAAATGGTTTCATTATGGACTCACATCAACAGATGTTGTGGATACTGCTCAATCACTCATTTTACGTGATGTCAATAGTATTTTAAAAAGAGATATCAAGAAGCTTCTTCATGTCTTAAAAAATTTAAGTTACACGTACAAATCCACCTATGCCATTGGTAGAACCCATGGCATCCATGCTGAAATTACCAGTTTTGGATTAAAATTTGCGTTATGGTACAGTGATTTAAAACGGATTAGTGAAGGCTTATTTCTTTCGATGGACAATATTGAAGTAGCTAAACTATCTGGAGCTGTTGGTAATCACAGTTCGAATTCTGTAGAGTTTCAATCAATTGCTTCAAAACTTTTAAACTTGAAACCAGCAAATATCTCTACACAGACGCTCCAACGAGATCGTCATGCATTTTATATCTCTCAAATTGCTTTAGTGGGTTCAGAACTCGAGAAGATTGCTGTTGAGATTAGACATTTATCACGTACTGAAGTCTCTGAAGTCTCAGAGAAGTTTAGTGAAAACCAAAAAGGATCTTCTGCGATGCCTCATAAGAAAAATCCAATTTCAAGTGAAAACATTTCTGGGTTATCTAGAGTCTTAAGAGGATATATGATAACCTCATTTGAAAATATCGCATTATGGCATGAAAGAGATATCTCACATTCATCTGCTGA
>JBAYCS010000145.1:0-3273 GCA_041668625.1 Acholeplasmataceae bacterium
AATGTGAAACCCAATATAGCCTTGGCTCATTGCACCACATTCAGGAAAGGGCATATCTGGAGTTGAACTTGATTCACTAAAAGCTAAATTAATCATGCCAACTTGTGGTCCATTTCCATGAACGATGACAATGTCATGGTTCATTTCAATGAGAGGATAAATCGCTTTAGCAACATGAACTAATAAGCGTTTTTGTTCATCCGCATTATTTCCTAAAGCATTTCCTCCTAAAGAAATTACATATCTAGACATATTCTTCTCCTAAACTTGCAAGCATGACAGCTTTAATGGTGTGCATTCTATTTTCAGCTTCATCAAAAACAACACTTTGTTTAGATTCAATCACTTCATTTGTGACTTCTAATTCACCATCTTTAACAGCTTCATAGATTTTGCCAAATGTATTTGCAATATCTGCACCCACTTCAGTATCAGTACCATGGAAAGCTGGTAGGCAGTGCATGAAAATCGCGTTTTTACATGCTGCATTCATAAGTTTTTGATTAACTTGGTATGGGTGTAAATCTTTAATTCTTGATTCCCAAACTTCTTTTGGTTCACCCATGGATACCCAGACATCAGTATATAGCACATCTGCATCCTTTGCACCTTCTAATGCATCTTCTGTAAATCTTAAAGTTGCTCCTGTTTGTTTGGCAATTTTTTGACATGTTTCAATCAAATCTTCTCTTGGCCATAATGCTTTAGGTGCTGCTGCAGTAAAATGCATACCCATTTTGGCACAACCAATCATGAGTGAATTCCCCATGTTGTTTCTTGCATCACCATAATAAGTGAACTTAATATCTTTTAATGATCCAAAATTTTCTTGAATAGTTAAAAAATCAGCTAAGATTTGTGTCGGATGATATTGGTCTGTTAAGCCGTTCCATACTGGAACACCAGAAAATTCAGCAAGTAATTCAACATCACCTTGCTTATATCCTCTAAACTCAATCCCGTCATACATTCTACCAAGTACACGTGCTGTATCTTTAACGGATTCTTTTTTACCCATTTGTGAACCTGTTGGCCCGATATAGGTTGCATTCATTCCTAAATCATAAGCTCCTACTTCAAAGGCACAACGTGTTCTTGTTGAATCTTTTTGAAATAATAAAACCACATTTTTATTCGATAATACTTTATGTTCGATGCCTTCTTTTTTCTCTAACTTTAATCTTGCTGCAAGATCAATTAAATATTGAATTTCTTCTGGTGTAAAATCTAGTAGTGTTAATAAATGTCTTCCTTTTAAGTTCATATAGTTCTCCTTATTTTATGTCATCTTTTTTGAGGGGCATGGTCATGCTCATGGGCACCTCTTCCACGTGAAAGTTTTCTTATAAATAATTTCTATAACTTGTACTATAACTTTGAATTTTTATACTCTAACTTTATAGAAATCAACTAAATCTTTAAGTTCTATTCATTTATATACTTTTTAGGTACTCTATACGAAATAGATGTGACGATTTCATAATTAATGGTTTTATTTCTTTTTGCTACTTCATCTATTGACACTAATCCACCAAATAAAGTAACTACATCACCTACTTTTATCGAAGTGTCCACTTTTGCAAAGCATGCGTCCATACAAATATTTCCAACAAGTTGATATCTTTTATTTTTGATTTCAATATCACCATGTTTATTACGTCTTAAAAATCCATCTGCATATCCAATAGGTAATATACCAATAATTTCGTCTTCAATCGCACAATAGGTTTGACTGTACCCTACACATTCACCCTTTTTAAGTGATTTTAGACTTACAATTTTTGTTTTAAGTCTCATCACAGGAATTAGACCCTGATTTTTTGAGTCTAGTGATAATCCGTACAAAGAGATTCCATATCTAACATGAGTTGTAAAATCAATATCCTTTTCGTAATTTAAAGTAGATGATGAATTTGATATGTGAATCATGCGTGGTTTAGTTTTAAGATTTCGAATCATCTGATAAAACTTATCCTTTTGGATGTTATAAAACGCTTCATCGTTATCTGCAGTTGCAAAATGCGTGTAGACTCCTTTTAAATCAATATGGGACTGATTTTGCAGTTCTTCAACTAGACTGATGATGGTTTTATCGTCTGTAATACCATAACGGTGCATGCCTGTATCTATTTTTAGATGACATGTTAATGGAATTTTTGATGAAATAACTTGTTTCGAAATATCTTCATCATATAAAGTGATTTCAATATGATTTTTTGAGGCAACCTCTAAATCAGATACTAATATTGGTCCCATCATCAAGAGATCTATTTGTTGATTTATTTTTCTGAGTTCTAATGCTTCTTCCAAGGTTGAAACAGAGAAATAAGTATACCCCTTTTCATAAAGAAACTTCATGATCTTAATTGCACCATGACCATAGCCATTTGCTTTTATGACAGGAATAATTGTTTTTTGTGGTGCCATTTTTTTGGCAACTTCTAAATTATTAATGATAGCATCTAGGTTTATCTCTGCCCATGTAGGTCTATAATTCTTCATAAACCCTCCTGATATAAGGCGATGTCATGAGTCTAAGTAAACTTCCATAGGTAAGTTTAAACTCAATCGAATCTCCAATCTTATAGGATTTATCAGTCATTGAGAGAATTAGATGATCGCTTGATCCACCAAGAATTTCAACACCTTCTGGAGGAATTAAATCAAATGGGTCAACATCTTGTTTCCCAACATTGCATATGGCACGTCTCATCAACCCTCGATCAACAAATGATACTTTTTTCCCAAATGCATCAAGACCTAATTCACCTTCTGGATATGAAGGTTTCTCTTTTAACTCAACAATTTCAGTTTTTAAAGTAAAAACGTCATCTGCCATGCCTTCGATATGTGTCCCATAAGCAGTCTCTCTTCCTAAAACAAAAGCTTCGCCAATTCTTAGGTTATTAATGTATGGAGATAATTCATGGCGTTTAAGCATTAAAATAGCTGATGAATTGCCACCACTTACAATTTTTAACGACTCTCCAAATTTATTTTCGATGTTTTCTTTAATTTTGATTAGTTTTTCATATGTCTCTTTTGTTGGAACAACACCACCATAACAGGTGAGATTAGTTCCAATTCCATAAAGTTCAATAAAGCTAAGATTTTTTATTTTTTTGATTAAATCTAAATCAAAATCTTGATAGAAAATCCCTTCACGTAAATCACCAATGTCATACATTAATATGATTTTATGTATCTTATGAATTTTTTCACTTGCAGTATTTAATGCTTCAATCGTTTTATATTCTGAATTTAATGAAATAT
>JBAYCS010000146.1:0-3246 GCA_041668625.1 Acholeplasmataceae bacterium
ATATGATTAAAGTCTTAGGTATTGAAGTTGATCCTATTGAAAATGCTAAACGTGGTGAACGTATGGTCTCAACTGTTGACTCTAAAGTTAAAGCCTTTATCATTCCAACGAATGAAGAAGTGATGATTGCTAGAGAAGTTATGCGCTTAAAATAAAAGACTAAAAAAGGGGATAAACTCATCCCCTTTATTCATGTATAATAGAGTTAGGTGAATAAATATGAATCAAGCATTTGAAATTGGATCAGAGTTAACATTAAAAATTAATAAAATAGGCATTAATGGTGAAGGGATTGGTTATAAAGACCGGTTAGCTATTTTTGTTGATGGAGCACTACCTAATGAAGAAGTAAGGGTAGAGATTACTGAAGTTTATGAGAATAGAGCAGTTGCAGTCTTAAAAGAAATCGTTAAAGCTTCTCTTTTTAGAAGAGAACCTTTTTGTCCCATCTACGAACTATGTGGGGGTTGTCAAACCCAACACATGGATTATCAAAAATCATTAGAAGATAAAAGAGATTTAATCATCCAAGCTTTTCAACGTTATTTACCGATTAAAGTTTCTAGTAAACTCATTAAACCAACCTTAGGAGCAAATCATCCTTTAAACTACCGTAATAAAGCATCACTTCCAGTTCAAAAGATACAAGGTAGAAATAGAATTGGCATGTATCAAAAAAACTCGAATGCATTTATTGAAATTGAAAAGTGTCCAATTCAAGATGATTTAATCAATAAAATCATGGATTCAATCATCCATTTAATGGATGAGCTTGGGATTGATGGACTTGATCCAAAAACTAAAAGAGGATATATTAAGTCAATCGTTGTAAGAGTCAATGAGACTCATACTGAAGCTCAAGTATCCCTCATTTTAAATCAAAAATCAAATCGTTTGAATGACTTAGTCAAAAGATTAGTTGAGATAGAACCACAAATCAAATCGATTATTTCGGTTTATCATACGAACCGACATAAAATTGGCTTTTTTGATGGTGATGTCACTGTTCTTTATGGAAGAGATACGATCACATCAGAACTTGGTGGATTTAGTTTTGATTTAAAACCTGAAGCTTTCTATCAATTAAATAGTGAACAAGCTGATATCTTCTATCAAGAAATGGTAAGACTTGCAGATTTAAAGGGTAGAGAAACAGCGATTGATGCCTATGCAGGCATCGCTCCAGTGAGTCATTATATTCATAAAAGTGTAAGAACTGTCTATGCCATTGAAATTGATGCCGCATCCTGTGCATCTGCAAGACTGTCACTGGCTAAAAATAACATCACCAATGTAAAGATTCTACAAAGTGATTTTAAGCGTGCTTTATCTGGACTAAAAGAAAAGAAAATCGATGTGATGTTCTTTGATCCACCTAGAACTGGTCTTGGGGATGATACCATTGAACTCATTAAAGGATTTAAACCTAAGAAGCTTATCTACGGGTCATGTAATCCCTCATCATTAGCAAAAGACTTATCAAAACTTATGGATCTTTATGATATGAGAGAAACTGTTCCTATTGACATGTTTCCATATACCAGCTTAGTTGAGAGTGTAACTTTACTGACATTAAAATAAAAGAGATTAATACATAAAGCGATGTGAATGTGTATGAAAGTATTTAAAGAAAGTTTAAACCTTTTTTTGATACTCACCATCATGGTCTTCATGATGGTTTTCTTTCATGCACTAAATAGCTTAAAATTATGGATCTCTTTTTTTGTTATTATATTTTATAGCTTTTTAGGATGTGTCTTGATCTATCATAAAGTGCAAAAGAAAATTCTCTTGTTTTTTCCCTCATTTATTTTATCTTTGGGTATTATATGTTTATTTGGACTCATCTTTTTATATCCTAATCGGTTTGATGAAATGTATCTGGGACTTATCATTTTTATAAGTTTACAGTTTTTGATTTATACGATCCTTTTATGTTGGGCTTACTTTATTCGTAAAAAATACATGGTCAATCATTTTAACCGAGTACTTTCAGTTAGTCTTGGATTTTTAATGGTCTTTATGTTCTTAGAGTGGACAAAATACTTTCAAACAAGAGATAAAGTTATATTATGTTTACTCATTTTTTTAGCTGGTATTTTATTTTTATACGTTATCCAGTTCATAAGTAACACAAGAAACAGATCAATTCTTGTCTGGGGGCAAAATATCATGTTTGTGGGTTTATATTTTGTGACAAATCCTTCACATACCACTCAATTTTTGGCAATTTTAAGTGTTTGGATCATGATCATTTGTTTGTTTTTTAACTTTCACATGTTCGCTAAATCCAATAATCGTGAAATAAATCAAAGTAAAATGATATAAAAAAACATAAATTGATAAAAAACAAACATAAATGTAGCATAAGTTTACAAAAATGTTGAATAAAATTCACAAAAAGTGTAAAATGAAAGAAATTTGAAAGACATTCTAGAGTATCCTATAAAAAATGAAGTAATTAAGGAGGAATTGTCTTGTACAATATCTTAATTCTGACGAACGATGTGGATCCATTTAGAGAAATTGAAGCACTTTTAAAAGAGGAATTCTTTAATGTCACAACCATTATACTCAATGGAAATGACCTTAGTAAGTACAGCAATTTAAGTGATTATGATTTAATCTGCACAAATTTGTTTTTCCCAAATGGTCTTCATGTGAAACTCTTAAATGAGCTTTCATTATTAACTAGATGTCCTATATTGTCTTTTTGCAATGATTTGACAAATGATGAAATATTGAAAATTCTGCAAAGTGGAGCAACTTCACACTTGAGATTTAATCATCCTCCAAAACTTGTGGTCGCAAAGATTAAATCTATTTTAAGAATGATGCATAAGGTCTACAGACACCATAATGAAAAAATTTATGTGGGTCCGATTTCGATTGATCTTGATAATCGTGAAATCTCAAACAATGGAATTTTGTTACCGATTACCAATGTTGAATACAAGATTTTAAGAGTGCTTCTTGAAAACAAAGATCAAACTGTATCAAAAGATCTTCTGATCCATCGTGTTTGGGATGATGATGCAAGTGCCACAGATAATGCACTTGGCATCCATATTACAAGACTTAGAAAGAAACTCATGTGTCATAACACCTATAGTTTAATCGAAACCATTTGGGGTGTCGGTTACCGGTTAAATATCAAACAATGTCAAGAAGAATATCAAAAACTAGAATATGCTCTCAATTAGAGAGCTTTTTTAACACATGAAGGAAATCTTTCATTTTTATGTG
>JBAYCS010000147.1:0-3225 GCA_041668625.1 Acholeplasmataceae bacterium
AGCTTACATCGAATATATCGATGAACAATATAATTCTGAGCGCTTAACAAGAATCTTAACAGATGTCACTCATATGATTGATGCTAATGTATTAAACATTGCAAAACAAGATTATGATCCACTGGGAGCGAGCGTTACGATTTTGATTTCAGAAGGTGTTGTAGAAGATGGCGTTTTAGATCCATCATGCAATGCAGGATTATTTCCTAAAAAAGAAAGTGTAGTTGGACATCTAGATAAAAGTCATGTTACGGTTCATACATATCCTGAAAGTCACCCGGATCAACAAATTTCAACATTTAGAGTTGATATTGATGTTTCAACATGCGGCAAAGTAACCCCGATTAAAGCGCTTAATTATCTTATTAATAGCTTTGACTCAGACGTCATCATCATGGATTACAGAGTGCGTGGATTTACAAGAGACTTGCAAGGCAATAAGCACTATATGGACCATGAAATTAGTTCAATCCAGGATTATATATCTGATGAAATCATAAAGAAATATACTACCATGGATATTAATTTAGATCATTCAAACATCTTTCATACTAAGATGATGCTAAATGAATTTGTCTTAGATAATTATATGTTTAACATCTCAGCAGACGACTTAACAGAAGTAGAAAAAATACAACTCAAACAAGATATTAACCGAGAAATGGCTGAAATATTTTATGGAATGAACATTCCAAATATGAAGTGAGGGATGACAATGTGGTTTACTGAAGCTTGGACACCCAATATTAATTTTCAAATCCGTGTAAAAGAACACATTTATTCAGAAAAAACACCATTTCAACAGCTTGAAGTTTACGATTCATTTGAACTCGGTCGCTTCTTTACGCTTGATGGCATTATGATGGCAAATGAAAAAGATGAATTTATTTATCATGAAATGATTATACACACCCCAATGTCTATTAATCCAAAGATTAAACATGTGTTAGTCATAGGCGGTGGTGATGGTGGAAGTGTCAGAGAATTAGCAAAGTATCCACATATCGAAACTATTGATATGGTGGAAATAGATGAAGCCGTCGTTAGAGCTTGTCAAAAACATTTTCAAATTACAACCACTGGGCTAACTGATTCACGTGTCACATTACGTTTCGAAGATGGACTGAAATATGTTAAAGAAACAGTTAAAACATACGACTTAATTATTGTGGATTCAACCGATCCTATCGGCCCAGGTGAGGGATTATTCTCTCAAGAGTTTTACAATAACTGTTACCGGATTTTATCACATGATGGTATCTTAATTAATCAACATGAAAGCCCTTATTTTGAGAAAGAAAAAACAGAGATGAAAAGAGCTCATCAAAAGATTAAATCAATATTTAAGATTTCTTCAGTTTATCAAGCATTTATACCGACATACCCGTCAGGGCATTGGTTGTTTGGGTTTGCATCCAAAAAGTATCATCCAACACTTGATTTTAAAGATACAACCATTCATCAATTGGGTCTAAAAACGAAGTATTATAACAAAGAAATTCATGTAGCATCATTTGCATTGCCTAACTATGTTAAAGATGAATTAGAAAATATTTAACAATAAAACACCTAAAGGTGTTTTTTGTTAGTTAATTGATTGACAAAAATCATAAGTCATCTTATAATTGAATTACCCTAAAAGCGCTTTCATGCGTCTGTTTTTTAGAAAAACGTTTTATCTTTCGTGTTTGAATGCTTTGTTTCCGTTGTCTTTTCACCCGTTGTATTATATAATACAAGAGATGAGGTGAATGGATTGATGTCTAACTTTAAAATTGTTATTCAAACGAATCGCATAGTATCACGCACCACCTTTTTTTATCGTCTTAACTTTTAAGTGCTTTGGGGAACCAAGGGACTTTTTTATTTAAAATGTACTAGATCATCGATTGAGGAGAGAAAAGATTATGGAGATTACATTAAAAAATCTTACAAAAGTATTTACGGATTCAAAGGGTAAAGAAACCCGCGCCGTTGACAACCTTGACATTACGATTCCTTCAGGTAAACTTATCGGTTTATTAGGACCTTCAGGATGTGGGAAATCAACAACCCTTTATATGATTTCAGGATTGCTTAATCCTACAGAAGGACGAATTTTCTTTGGAGATGATGATGTCACAGATTTATCACCGGAAAAAAGAGGCATTGGACTTGTTTTTCAAAACTATGCACTCTATCCTCATATGACTGTACGTCAAAACATCATGTTTCCACTTGAAAATCTTAAGGTTCCTAAAGAAGAAGCATTACAAATGACTCAAGAAATGGCAAATCTTGTTGGGATTGGGGATCTTTTAGATCGTAAACCTGCACAATTATCAGGTGGCCAACAACAACGTGTTGCGATTGCTCGTGCATTAGTTAAAAAACCAAGAGTTTTACTACTTGATGAACCACTTTCAAATTTAGATGCTCGTCTTCGCTTGCAGACAAGAGAAGAAATCCGTAGAATTCAAAGAGAAACGGGTATTACTACGATGTTTGTTACCCATGACCAAGAAGAAGCGATGAGTATTAGTGATGAAATCGTCGTAATGAACTTTGGTCTTGAACAACAAATTGGGGTTCCCCAACATGTTTATGATGATCCTAAAAACTTATTTGTTGCTAAGTTCTTAGGAACGCCACCTATTGGTATTTACAATGGTAGAGTTCATGAAAACAAGTTATTCATCGGTGATTCAGAAATATTTACAGATGATAAGCTTGTGAATCATCAAGGTGATGTTACAGTGGGTATTCGTCCAGAAGGATATTTGCCTGACGTAAAAGGTGCACTTAAAATTAGTTACACATTTGTTGAAAGCATTGGACGTGATATTTCATTAGTTTCATCGCATCCAGATAATGTAAATAAATCTTTTAGAGTCATTGTTTCTGATGACACAGAAATTTTACCAAATGAAATGTCATTTAACATCCGCAAGGATAAATGTTTTGTATTTAATAAAGAAAGTGGAGAGAGGGTACTATAAATGCTAGAGCGTAAAAAAGACTATCACGCATGGCTGTACCTCTTAATTCCATTACTCTTGCTATCAGTCTTTACATTCTTTCCACTTATCAAAACGATTATGATTTCCTTTGATGAGGGATACAACAAATGGCAAGATGCATTTAGTTATGGTTTTGGATTTGAGAGTTACATTGCCATATTTAAATATCAACCGTTCTTGAGAACGTTGTGGAATACGCTACTTATCGTATTCATTTCTGTACCAG
>JBAYCS010000148.1:0-3197 GCA_041668625.1 Acholeplasmataceae bacterium
TGGTCAAGCCATACTCCTTCTAGTCCAACAAACGCTTGATGCTTTCTTTTGCAAACGTATGGTTGATCTTCATAAATTTTGTTTTCTTCATGACTTTGAAGACTTTTTTACTTAATTTCTTTGAAAATACTTTTGTTCCTTTAATAAAACCAGGAACATCGACGACATATTTTTCAATTAATGGAAAAAGTTCTTCATAACTAATCACTTTGATTTCATTACCCACTCGGTAAAAGACATAATCAATATAAGGTGGAAATACTGTCATGGTATGTTCTTTCCATTCAATAGCAAACACTAATTCTTTTTCTTCAGTAGTTAAAATATGATATCTAGGAACATAGGTATCGAGTTCTTGATAGTATTTTTGAAGTTCTAATATATCATCCATGTAGCGAAAGATTGCTTGTGATTTTTCTTTAGGAAGACGATAATAATCACCTAAAATCACAGGATTCTTTTTAATATATGCTTCTTTCAGCATTTCAAAAGCTTTCATCACAAGCTCAATTTTAAAGGCATTAACATCTTCTAACATTTCATTATAGATGTGAAAATCATAGGCATCACACACGCGTTTAACAATCTCAAAAATTTGTTTTGCGATGTAATAAGGTGTGAGTAGAGATAATTCTAAATGAAAGTTCAAGTCTAAAAATTTCGGACTTAATCTGTAAATATCTGGAACACATGATTTTGGTGTGATGACAAACTTAGCTTTATATTCCAGTCTTGGATGTTCATAATTCATTCGAACACTTTCTTGATCGATTTCAACATTAAATCCTTCAATACGTTCAAAAAAACTGATCAAACTATCGACATCAATTTTACGAGATTTTTCTTTAAAGAAATGAATATTGAATTGCGCCATGATTTCACCTACCTATTATTAGTTTAACATAGTTAAAACAAAAGAGACTAATCGTTACCTAAGATTTCATTCATCCATTGATAATCCGTGCGATCAAGCTTAATTGGTGTGATTGAAATATAACCCTCTTCATAAGCAACAACATCACTTTCAGGTTCTTCCTGATATTGGATGATTGAGCTCTTGATATGGAAAATATCGGCTCTTTCACTTTTAATGAATTCCGCATGTTGTAATCGAGAACCCATAGTCGTTATTTTAACGCCCAGTGGCTTAGCAAAGCTCGCTTTTGGAAAATTAATATTTAAAATACCAGGTCCATCATAAAGTTTTGCTTCAATGATTTCATCCATGATTTTTATGGTCTCATCATTAAGATATGCTAAATTCGTATGAGGTGCTGAAATAGCGATAGCAGGTACACCAAGGATTTTAGCTTCAAGTGCAGCCGATACAGTTCCACTATAGAAAATATCTTTCGCAATATTTTGGCCATAATTAATACCTGATACCACTAAATCAAAGTCAACATTAAAAACTTTTAAACCTAATCTTGTTGCATCAGCAGGCATGCCATCAACAACAAGTGTTGCCTCAGATCCAGGAATTGGATCAGTTAAAAATGTTTCAATACGACTTTTAATCGTAATGCCATGACTTTTAGCACTTTGATGCTCTTTTGGTGCTGAAACATAGACATTACCAAAAGGCTGCAAAGCCTTAACTAATATCGCTAGGCCATCAGCTTGATAGCCATCATCATTGACAACTAAAATGTTCATTATTTACCTCCAATAACATCATGACAACGATCACAAAGTCCATCTTCATGAACTGAAGAAAAAATATTCCAGCAACGTTCACAAACATGACCATCGGCAACGTGAACTTGAATATCACGTTTATCTGAGACTTGGATTTCGACACTTGAAACAATCAAAATTTGATGAAGATTCAAATGAAGTCGAGATATTGTATCGACATCCTCTTTTAGTAATTTCAGATCAAGTTTTGCTTGTAGTGATTTACCAATCAGTTTTTGTTCTCTTGCATCTTCTAGTTTCTTTAAGATTAGTTCACGAATTTCCATGAAATGATTAAAGTCTTTCATGAGATTTTTGTCAAAATCTTTATAAACTTTAGGCATATATTCTAAGTATACATCTTCTTCATGAGTAAAAGGTAATATGTTATAAGCTTCAGAAGTCGTATGAGGAATGATTGGAGTTAAAAGTTTTAGTAATCCCATTGTAATGTCGTAAATAACAGATTGAACCATCCGTCTTTCTTTCTGATCTTCTTTTTCGATATATAAAATATCTTTTGTGAAATCAAGATAGAAAGCTGATAATTCATTGATCATAAATGGCACCACAATGCGGTAAACCTTATCAAACTGATAATTTTCATAAGCATCTAGAATTTGATTGCTAATATCATGATAAACTTCTGTCATCACTTTATGGATAGGTAAGCGATCTTCTAATTTAACGTAATTGACTTTAGGATCAAATCCATCTAGGTTACCTAACATAAATCTAAATGTATTTCTAATCTTTCTATATCCTTCTGCAATTTGTGTCATCATTTCATTCGAAATTCTAACATCACTTTGATAATCCACAGTAGCAACCCAAAGTCTGAGTAAGTCTGCACCTTGTTGTTTCATAATGGCTAATGGATCAACGGTATTACCCAGTGATTTACTCATTTTTCTTCCTTGTCCATCTAAAACAAAGCCATGAGATACGACACGTTTATAAGGAGACTCACCTAAAGCAGCAACGCCTGTAATCAGTGATGAGTTAAACCAACCACGATATTGATCAGACCCTTCTAAATAAAGATCTGCTGGATAATTTAAACCTCTGGCCTCTAATAGGCTGTGTGAGGTCCCTGAATCAAACCAAACATCCATGATATCAGATTCTTTTTTAAAGATGCCATTAGGGCTACCTGGATGTTTATAACCTTCTGGAAGTAAGTCTTTGGCTTCTTTTAAATACCATATATTTGAACCCATCTTCTCAAATAGTGAAGCAACATGTTCTAATACATCTTGATCTAAGATAGCTTCATGATTTTCAGCATAAAACACAGGAATTGGAACACCCCAAGCACGTTGTCTTGAAATACACCAGTCTTCTCTGCCTTCAATCATATTTGATATACGCACTTCACCCCATAAAGGTAACCAATCAATCTTTTTAACTTCATCGAGTAGTTCTTCTTTTAATTTATCGATAGAAGCAAACCACTGAGGGGTTGCTCTAAAAATAACTGGTTTTTGTGTACGCCAATCATGGGGATACGAGTGCATAAA
>JBAYCS010000149.1:0-3196 GCA_041668625.1 Acholeplasmataceae bacterium
AAGACAACTGCAGTTAAAAACCACATCCATTTGATGAGGGCTTTGTGACTTCCAAAACCTTGAACATGATGTGCATTTCGAGATGAAATGGCTGATATGAAATAAATGATGGTATAGATAATTCCGATATAGATTGCTTTATGTTGGTCATTATCAAGTGATGAAAAAACTATGATGGAGCCAGTGATAGCTAAAATTAATGGTTGAATATAATCTTTAATTGCCTTAAAAAAAGCTTGATAAGTACTACTGTTAAAGACAGCATTTCGAACATTTTTATCTTTAAATGTATAAGTAATACCATCGATATTGGATTTGATAAAAGATTTTATAGAAAATGTCGCATCACGTTTTTCATTTAAATAACTTGGATATGTTAAAATCATCAATAAATCGATGACATAAGGAATAATTGCGACTAAAAATAAATATCTGATACTAGGTAGCCATAACACTAAACCTATGGATACTAGACTTGCAATCATTGAGCCTATGAGTGAATAGGATCTCGTTAAACCATAAATTCTTGTTTTAGAATCCTTCAACTCATGACGGTCCATGTAAGCCATTATCATCGCTTTATGTGTACCAGATCTAAATGCTTCACCTAAAGCAAATAACGACATAGCGAAGACAAACCCAACAAAACCGGTTGCAAAAAAGAATAATATAAAAGATGTAATATAGAATATAAAACAGAAAACAAGTTCTGTTTTTTTGCCATACCTGTCAGCTATAACACCGGAAGGTATTTCAAATATATAGATAATAATTTCTCGAATTGAAAATAGAATACCAATATGAAAAAGGTTTAATGATTGATCCAAAAAGTAAATCAGCATAAAAGGTTCAAAGAATCTCAAATTCTTTAAAAGTCCATAAAGACTAAATTTAGTAATTTGTAATTTGTGTTCTTTTTCAAACATCATGAGTTCCTCATTTCAAAAATGATTAATTACATAGATTATACCTACTTTTCGACATAAAAAAAAGAAAAAATGTTTAAATCATCTCATCTTTTGATCATAAATCATTGGATACTTCTTACTTGAGTGACATTCCCTCATCGATAAGTTTTATTATTATATCAGCAAACAAATAGACAATAAAGCCTCCAATAAATGGAATCATTCCAACAAAGATGACACCTGGTGCATCATCTGCATTTGCTAGCATATAGACAAATGGTAATAAAAAGAAATAAAGTACTGAAAAAACTAGACCTGATATTTTAATCTTTTCTAAATGAGTCTTAGTTTTCATCGAAAAAGTCAGTTTTTCTTTGATAAGGTCAAGAAGCATAAAAGTCTGATAAAAAGCGAGATAGATGATGATTGTTGATATATAGATCACAATCACGATTGGGTATAAAATATGCCCGTAAATAGGATTAATAGGGTCTTTGATAAGTGAAACCATACCAATTACGCTAAAAATCAGCATAAATAAAGCAATGAGTAAAATGATGATTTTTAAAATGATAATTGAATGTTTTTTCATTTAATAGACCTTCTTTGTATTCATCATTTATATTAGCAGTAAAAATTAAGTTTGTATAGATGTTTTATTCAAATTAAAAGAAAAAACCCCAAAGGAGATTTGGGGCTTTCTCTTCACTAGGAAGTGTTAGGGGGTTATTTGAAGCTAATTAAGTATACAGCAGTGTTTGCAAGTGCAACAAATGTGAAGAATGCAGTTGTAAAGAATACTGAAGTCCAAATGTTTCCTGTTTTTTCTGAGAAACGACGAATGATAATACCAGCAACTGATAATGTTGGAACTAAGCCAACAAGTAAAATTGCGTTAAGTGAGAATGTTGGGAATGCAGCAACACCAGTGTTATAAAGTACGAAGTATTGATAAACTAAGAAGAATAATACTGGTCCTACAAGAACGAATGCAGCGAGAATATCTGCTTTCCATCCCTTCATATTATGAGTGTTCGCAAAGACTGCTACACCTGCTGCAAAATAATAAATTAAGAAGATTGGCATATATCTTAATGCAGCAACAAATTGAGGTGAATTGAAGACTTTGATTGCGTAAGTATAGAATCTAAAGTCAGTTAAGAAAACCCATTCAACGATTGCAATTAATAAGAATAAGCTAAATACTAAGACTAATGCTGTCAGTAGGCTTGTAAGTACTTGAGTCAATGAAGCCTTTAATCCATAAGGATTTGAAACTTCTTTGCCAGCATTGAATAATGGAGCTGTACCGAATGTTGTAAGCAATAATAATCCACCAGCTGCCATCGCCCAGTATGCAATTGTGTTTATAGATGGAGCACTCCAATAATTTGTGTTAGTAATGATTGTTGGATTTAATAATACCCAACGGAAAGCTAGTGCAACAAATACGATAATTCCAGCGCCTAAAGTTACTTTTTGAGCAAACTTAGTACCTTCTTCACCAGGTTTAAATACAGACACTAACCAAGCACCAATGATGAATACAAATGAACCACCAACGATATAATGCATCGATTTAGCAAGCAATGTCATACCTGCAACTTGACGATCCATAAAGATGTTTAAATAAAATGCTCCAAGTAGAGTAGCAAGAATTATGATCATAACCTTTAAAACCATTTGATGATTTGATGATTTTTCTACTTTAACTTCTTCATTAGTTTCCTCATCTTTAGCAAATACCTTATTAAAGATTGGAAGTTTAGTTAAAAGTGCAAATGCTGGGAAAATGAGTGCAAATAATGCGACAAGGGCAATCATCGTGAACGCTTCTTTTAACCACCATACTTGTCCACTCTTTTCACTATCAACACCATGACTTGCAAGTGATCCTAATGAGTGTTGTGAAAGTTGGTAATCAAAAGCTTCTGTGAAGAATTCAATCGTGTATTTGCCGGACTCAAGTGACCAAGTGTTTTGTGGATGAGTTTCATCTGGTGTGTAAATAACTCTTTGTCCACCAGTTAAATCATACCAAACACCTGCTTCAGCTGTACCTTCTGTCGTTCTACCTAAGAAAGATAAACCAACTGGATCTTTTGTAAAATCTTTGTAACGAACAGATCCACCTGTACCTGGAGTGACATTATCAAAGAAGAATTGATCCCAATGTGCTGCAATAATACCTGCAGATCTTGGTCCAAAGAATGCTTGGTCAGCAGCTGCAACATATCTAAAGTCTGAACCAACTGGAAGTGCAGCAGCAATCTTACGGTAACCATTAA
>JBAYCS010000150.1:0-3169 GCA_041668625.1 Acholeplasmataceae bacterium
ATCTAAGTCTAAACCTTTATCTTTCGCATAAATCAAGGCTTCAGCTACTCCGATAACTGCTCCTGCAATCACGGTTTGATTGGCAAGTTTCGCATGCATACCAGAGCCTTCTTTACCCATATATGTGATGGTTGATCCCATGACTTTTAACATCGGTAAGATTTGATTAAAGATAGCCTCATCTCCACCAACCATAATCGATAAAGTTGCGTTAATCGCACCTAAATCTCCTCCGGTGACTGGAGCGTCAATCATATAAAAGCCTTTATGTTTTGCTTCAACGTACAATTTTTTAGCAAGTGTTGGTGAAGAAGTTGTCATATCAACTAAAATCGCACCCTTTTTTGCGTGTTGCATGACTTCTGCATAGACTTCTTCAACATCTTTAGGATATCCAACAATTGAAAATACAACATCAGCATCCTTCACACAGTCTTTAATCGTTTCAAATGCTTTACATTTTGGTTCTAAAGGTTTTGCTTTACTAAATGTTCGGTTATAAACAGACACATCATAACCTGCTTCTGCTAAATGTAGTGCCATGGGTTTTCCCATCACACCAGTTCCAATAAATGATAATTTCATAATGCTCTCCTTTATGCTGTTTTTTTATTGAGCCATTCAATGACATCAGTAAACACTTGTTCCCGATCTAGGTCATTAAAGATCTCATGATATGAGTTTTCGTATACGATGAGTTTTTTATCAGAATGAGGAATGAGTTGATTGAGTCTTTCACTAAAGGTTACAGGAACAATCTTATCTGCACTACCATGAAGAATTAAGACAGGTGTTTCATAGAGTTCTAAGTGTTTATTAAAGTATCTTACACCACCTACAAACATATTACCCGCAAGTGAGAACTTAAACACCTTAAGATTTAATGGATCACTTACATAATCTTGTTCAATTTCTTTAATTCTTGATAATGAATCATCAGCTAAATCATTATTCTTATTAAGAAATCCTAACCATTTATAACCAATAAATCTAAAAGGTAGTACATCTTTAATAAAATACGTCGGTGCAGCACTAGAAATAATGCCATGTACTGATTTAGGATATTTCACTGCATATAAATTAACGATTAATCCACCCATTGAATGACCAATTAAAAAAATCTTATTTGTATTAGCTTTCTTTTCTTCTGAGACTAATACATGAAGATCATCTATAAACTGATGATAACTTTTAAGTGCTCCACGTTTTCCTTGAGATTGTCCATGTCCTCTTAAATCATAGCGAATGACCGAATAACCTTGATCATTCAATTTCTTTGTGATTTCTTCATATCTTCCAGAATGTTCAGCGATTCCGTGAGTAATGATAATTGATGCTTTTGCATCTGCAACTTCATCTCTTTTGACATGAAGTAAAACTCCATTAATTAACATCGTATTCACTCCTTTAATCTTATTATAACTTAAAATGAGACATATTGACCATGATAATTCTATGTTATACTATCTTTAAAGAGGATGATTCTATGAAAAAATTATTGATTTTTGTATGTCTTTTTATCACATTTGGTTTAATGCCTTTTCTCACCGTTCAAGCTGATTTTGGACCAAAATCTGCAGTTATGATTGATATTATTGGTGTCGATCAACCTTATTTTTTCGAATTGCTTTATGAAGGTACTTTACCAATAGAATCTGATCGACTAGATGCTTATGAATATCAATTAGAAGTTAATGTTAATCAATCTTTTTTTCCAGAAATAATCAAAGATATTTCCATAGATGGTTTCATTTCATCCATATTATATCGCGCTAGACCAACAATTCCTACTGTCATGGGTGATACATTTAGGTATACCTATGTACCACCTCAGACGTTTAAGTTAATTTTAATCTTTGAAGATGATACTTATATCACTTCTCCTACAATCACTACTAAGCTGTTTAACAGTCATGTAACTTGGGATCTATCTTATGTTGATTTATCTTATACACAAACTGATGTTGGAATCATTGAAGAAATCATACCCTTTCATCAGATGTCATCTGATTTACTCATTCGAATCTTAGTCACAATTGGTGTTGAACTTATGATATTATTTCTATTCAAATACCGATTGAAAAAAAGTTATTTTCTCGTATTTGGTGTCAATGCAGTGACACAAACGGCTTTAACAGTCTTTATGTTTTTGATGCATTACTTCTTTATGCCCTTTTTTGGTGAAATATTTGCTTTAACTGTTGGAGAATTCTTTATTTTCTTTATTGAAGCCGTTATATTCATGAAATTTTTAAAAGAAAAAAAGTCAAAACGTGCCTTTGGTTACACACTAATAGCAAACTTTGCATCCCTTATTGTTGGATTTATTCTCATGGTCGTTTTCTGGTCATAAACAAGATTGACGCTCAGTCAATCTTTTTATTTTATAAAATAAAACATAAACGTTTCATTACACTTTAAAAAAATTTTTTCTATTGTATAATGAATATAGAAAGCGCTTTTAGGAGAGAAAAATGAAATATACTGCACTGTACGAAAAACACCTATCTTTAAATGCGAAAATGATTGAATACGCTGGATTCCAAATGCCATTACAATATAAAGGCATTAGTGAGGAACACTTAGCAGTTAGACACCATTTTGGCATTTTCGATGTATCACATATGGGTGAGTTTTTAATTGAGGGTCAAGATGCAATCCCTTTTGTGAACTATTTAATCACCAATACGATTACTGAAAACTTTGAAAAAGTAACGTATAGTTTAATGTGTGATGAAAATGGATTTGTTGTTGATGACTTATTGGTTTATCCTATAAATCAAGAAAAGGTACTACTTGTTGTAAATGCTGGGAATACTGAAAAAGATTTTGATTGGGTTGAAAAACAAACAAAATCATTTCAAGTCAAAGCATACAACGCATCCATTGAATATAGCCAAATTGCAATTCAAGGTCCAGAATCTATTGGAAGAATCAAAGATATCCTTGGTGAAGATGTCACTGATTTAAAGTTTATGACTTATCGTTATGTCAAAGTACTTGGAGAAAATGTCATTGTCTCAAGAACTGGATATACTGGTGAAGATGGATTTGAAGTTTATGGCCCTCATCACATTCTTACTCAAATATGGGATAAGACAATTGAAGCCGGTGCACAACCTTGTGGATTAGGTGCAAGAGATACCTTGCGTTTTGAAGCAAACCTTCC
>JBAYCS010000151.1:0-3165 GCA_041668625.1 Acholeplasmataceae bacterium
ATATGATCAAAATATATTTTATGTATCAAGACAGCTTCATTATTCAAACAGAAACCAAGAGTTGTCCTTGGATATAGTCTTATTTGTAAATGGGCTTCCACTTGTAACAATTGAATTTAAGAACGAATACACTGGTCAAACTTACGAAAACGCCATTAACCAATATAAATATACGAGAGATTCTAGAGAGCCTATTTTCGAATTTAAAAGAAGAACATTAGTTCATTTTGCAGTTGATGCGACTAACATATTTATGACTACTAGACTTGAGGATGAGAACACGAGGTTCCTCCCATTTAATCAAGGAAGTAATGGTGCCGGCAATGTTGGTGGCGCTGGTAATCCTATCAATCCAGACGATTATGACACCGCATATCTGTGGAATCACGTTTTGACCAAAGACAGTATTTTGAACATTCTTAATCGTTTTATTCATTACCAACATGACATCAACGAAGAGACCGGGGATATCGAAAAGGAATACATTATCTTCCCAAGATACCATCAGCTTGATGTTGTCACTAAACTGATTGATGATGTATCAAAAGAGGGTTGCGGAAAAAACTACCTAATTGAGCACTCTGCCGGTAGTGGTAAATCAAACTCCATCGCCTGGCTTGCTCATCGCCTTTCTTCTTTGCATAAAAACGATGTCAAGGTCTATAACACTATCATTGTTGTCACGGATAGAAAGGTATTGGATTCTCAACTCCAAAACACTATTTATCAGTTTGATCACACACCTGGTGTTGTTGTTAAAATCGATAAAGGTAAAACCTCCAAAGACTTATTAACAGCAATCAATGACGGCAAACAGATTATCATCACGACGATTCAGAAGTTCCCCAACATCTATAAAGATATAGTTCAAAATAATAAGAACTTTGCTGTTATCGTTGATGAAGCCCATCAAAGCCAAACTGGAGAAACTGCAAAAGCATTAAAACAAGGTTTGGCAAACGTTGAAGAAACGCTTAAGTACTATGCCGAACTGCAGGATATTGAAGAAGAAAAACTTAAGGATGATTTGGAAGCATTGGAAATCGTTTCTCAGGGAAGCCATAAGAACCTTTCCTTTTTTGCTTTTACTGCTACCCCGAAAAACAAAACACTTCAACTATTTGGTGTTCCTTACGAAGAAGATGGTAAACGTAAGTATCGCCCTTTTCATATCTACTCCATGAAACAAGCAATCGATGAAGGCTTCATTCTTGATGTGCTTAGAAACTATATGACATATGAAACCTACTTTAAGATTGCGAAATCAGTCGCAGATGATCCTGAATTTGAAATCAAAAAGGCTGCCAAAGAAGTACTTAAGTACCAATCATTGCATCCTTATAACATTTCGCAGAAGACGGCAATCATCCTAGATCACTTCATGAATGTCACGAAGAACAAGATTGGCGGAAAAGCCAAAGCCATGGTGGTTACTTCATCTAGATTATCTGCGGTTAGATACTACTATGAATTTGCCAAACAAATCCAAGCCAAGCAATTAAATAGGCTTGATGTTCTTGTTGCTTTTTCTGGCATAGTCGAAGATGAAGGCAAAGAATATACGGAACAAGGAATCAACAGGACTAAAGACGGTATGGTTATCAGCGAATCGCAACTTCCTAAGCAGTTTGAGAAGAATTTTAATTGCTTGATTGTTGCTGAAAAGTATCAAACAGGATTCGATGAGCCACTGCTTCACACCATGTTTGTTGACAAGAGACTGACAGGTGTCAAAGCAGTACAAACACTATCAAGATTGAATAGAACAGTTAAAGGTAAGGAAGATACCTTCATTTTAGACTTCATAAACAATGTTGAAGATATTAAGAAGTCATTCCAGCCTTACTATGAAGCAACCATCCTTGAGAATGAAACAAATCCAAATGTTATGTATGACATTAAGAATCAGCTCGATAATTTGCAGATCTATCGCACTGAAGAAATAGATGGTTTTAATGCTATCTGGTTTAGCAAAGAAGAGAAAAACGCATCCAAATTTTCGAACTTCTTAAGACCATCCATTGATCGCTATAATACACTTGAAGAAATCAAGAAGAGCGAATTCAAGAGCGGTGTTTCTTCATTCCTGCGTGTCTATGGGTTCATTACCAACGTCGAAAGATTGCTTGATAAGAAACTCCATGAATACTTTAACTTCTTAAAATTCTTGCGCATGCTTCTTCCAAGAGACTCAAGCAAGATCAACCTAGATGACAAACTAATCCTTGAATATTACAAGAATGAGCAGTCTTTCAAAGGATCTATCACACTTGAAGAAAACCAAGGTGGTGTTGTTCCTATTCAAGGTGGAATTGTCGGCAAAGAAAAAAAGAAAGATAAGTTATCCAAAATCCTTGATGATATTAATTTGGCATTCGGAACCCACTTCAGTGAGATGGACAAGGTCTTACTTCAGTTTGTAGAAGATCTTACCAAGAATACCCAACTACAATCTTTTGGTAAGAACAATGATATTAAGTCCTTCGAACTTATATATAAGGATTTCTTTGACGACATGCTAATCGATCGAATCGAAGAAAATAACGGTTTCTTTGAAAAGCTTGGCCAAGATGACGATTTCAAGAAAGCTGTAATGGAAAAACTATTACCACTAGTTTTTGATCGTATTCGTAAAGAATGAAAAGGTGATTCAGATGGCAAATACAGATAGAAATAATCCTACAAATAATGAAAACATTGACCTTGTCTCTGAGGTGGGCGGAAGATGTCCAATGCCTGGATGTAACGCTGAATTGATGCAAGAGAAAAACAATAGAACCATAAAAAATTATGAAATTGCTCATATTTATCCACATAGTCCAACAACCATAGAGCAAAATATTTTAAATGGCGTTCCTTTACTATATAAAAATAGTCCTGATGAAAAAGAAAACCTGATTGCTTTATGTGTGTCTTGCCATAGTAGATTCGATAATACGAGAACAAAAGACGAATATATGGAACTTTATAATAAAAAGTTGCAGGTTTTAAAAAATAATGAAATCACAAACATACTTAATAATCACAAACTACAGGACGAGATAGAAAGTGTTATAAAAGCCATTGTAAATATTACAAGTATCGCGACTGAAAATGATTTGAATTATGATCCTGTCACAATTGATAAGAAATTGAAGAGTGTTTTATTAATAAACAAAGTTCGCG
>JBAYCS010000152.1:0-3163 GCA_041668625.1 Acholeplasmataceae bacterium
GTAATGTCGTTGGATCAAACATTGTCAATATCACACTCATCTTAGGTTTAACAGCACTTGTTAAATCTGTACCTGTTAGTCCTACCATGCATAAAAGAGAATTTCCTTATTTGATCCTAACAACCATCGTTTTAGTTCTATTTACATATTTATTCCAAATCGACTATTTAATCGTATGGTGGGAAGCACTTATATTACTTATTTTATTCATCATGTATATCTATCTTATGGTCACCAATAAAAATCAACCCCTAGAAGAATCTGAAATTAAGATTATTAACCAAAAGAAAGCTGTTATATTATTAATTGTTGGTATCCTCGGAGTTTCAATTGGTGGATTTATGGTCACTAAAGGTGCTGAATTTATTGCAGTCAAAGTCTTGGTAAATTCGTTTAGTATGACACTTTCTAAAGCGACAACACTTGTGGGTTTATCAGTTGTTGCTATTGGTACTTCTTTACCCGAAATGGTCACATCTATCGTTGCTGCTAAAAAAGGTGAAAATGAGATAGCCTTTGGCAATATCGTAGGATCGAATATTTTCAACAGCTTATTTATCATCGGTTTATCAGGTATGTTTTCTCCACTTGGTATCAATAATGATGTTGCGATCGATATGCTTCTTTTAATCCCAATTACACTATTTGCTGTGATATTTGCAATCAGTCGCCATAAGGTATCAAGATTAGAGGGCGTCATGCTTGTATGCATCTACGTGATTTATCTCGTCTACATTATTTTAAGAGCACTCACTATTTTTTAATATCAGATAATTTTAAAGACAGCATTTTTGTTCCGCCATCTATACAATAAAATACAGATTATCGAGTCAATCGCAGCACCACTCACAAAAAATACCCACTTTAAGAATATTGGGTATTTTTGATTAATTTATGGTATTTGAAAAGAAAATTGAAAAACACTATTCTTTCATTTTTTCATGAAATTATTGATAAGTACAACTTAATCATTTATTGTTTAATCTGTTTCCATTTCGTTAACGGGTGCTCAATCGCATTATTCAGCATCGCATTATCTTCAAAAAGATAATCAAATCTTGGAATATCGATCTCAATAGATTTGATAAATAGCTTTTGATTCTCGTCATAACGTGTTATCGATTTAATAAATTCTAATACTTTATTAATCGCATCATCAAGGTTGAATGAGTCTCCCTTTTTAATTACTGATAGCAAATCTCTTACATAACTTCTACGTGTAAATTTACTCTTAAAATCATCATTAAAATCAAGTGTTTCATTCTGTATATAACGATAAAATAAAACGACATTTTTCAAGATTTCAATTTCATGAGTGTCTAATAGATTATTGGTTATCATTTGATAAGTATCATATAAGTCTCTAATCTGATCTCTAGAAAGTAATGCATTAATTTTGCCTGCATATATTTCGATTTTAGGAACAGTTAATACTGAAAATGGATTTTCAATCACACTTAAATCAAGCATTTTCTGTTCGAGTGGTAAAATATGACTTCTCATCGCATAATTGATTTCTACCTTAATGTTATCAGAACCTCCACCACTTGGTGTATATGCAATTACGTATGAATCAAGTGCATATGAATATCTAGAGTGTTTAGATAGTATATAACCTTCGCCTGTGAAATGAGTAATTAATACTTCCTTGATTAATTCTCTAATTTTTAGCATGTCATTTTTGTCTACGTTATGTGCAAAATCTAAATCGATATCAACAGATAATCTAGGTAAATCACTGTAAAGAAGATTTATTGCTGTTCCACCTTTTAAAGCGAGTTTATCTTTTAAGATATCATTATTATTGATAAATCTGAGAATTTCTGCCAACCGAAGGACTTTTTCGAGTGTATTTCTTACAACACCTAATTTGTTTGATAGTTTTGACAAAACGATAGTATCATATCTCATGAAGTGAGCTTCTTTCTTCTAACCATTTAGGCACAATCACTTGATAGTCTTTGATGAATGTGCCATTCTCTTTGGCTTCATCTGACATATAGAGCACACCTTTATGAATTTTCTTTTTTACACTTGCAAAGAAAGACTCACTGAATTTTAAAGTATGATTACAAAGAGATATCAAATAGCCAGTTTTCTGATAAAGTGCTTGTATCTGGTATTCATCCAAATATGTCATAATTTTATGTTCATCTAGTTTGGGTATCATTTCAATGCTATTGATAAGCTCCTCTAGGCTTACAATCGAACCAAGCGATTGAATCGTATCAACGATTGTTTTTTCAATCTCAGTAATATTGATCAACTCAGTATATGACGGAGAAACTACACCGTTGTTATACCTAATAGGCACATGTTTATATATAACCCCTTCATACTCAAATGAATTAAAACGTTTAAAGGATGAGACATAACACATATGATTCACTTGATTTTGATAGCCATAATACTCTAGAGCACTTAAATGACTGATATAAGCATCACTATTGATAGACGATCCGATTTGATATTTATTAGCAAAAGCATATCCAGTAGAGGGATTAATACTTACATAGAGGTTGTTACGGACTTTTTTAATAAGACCTTGTTTTTCTAAACGATTCAGTGCACCATAAGTGGTTGGTTTATTTTTATAAATATTTAATGCATCATTAAAATTAAAGATAATTTTTTGCGCTAAATCTTGATATCCTTTCATGTAATCACCTTCTCTGCTTTAATATTAGCACGTTTTTATATATATTTCAATATTTTCGTGTTATTTTTAAAGTGATATCGAATGATGATGTAAGGACTTGATTGTTGTTTCACATTATAAATGACATATAGTTCAATATCATAATTCCAGAATGTGAAGTAATAATAGTATTATTTTAAGAGCACTCACTATTTTTTAATACCTTATAATATCAAAAAGGCAGAATCATTTTCTGCCTTTTTTGTTATATGAACTAAATTTGATTTGAGACTTTATTGTTTATGTAAATCAAAACGACAATCCAAGAACCTATCGTTGCGAACACAAAGAAATAAATGATTGATAATTGTGAAATGATCACTCCGGCTAACATTGAACCAATCGGGATTAATGCTTGAGACAATACATTCATCACAGAACTTACTTTCCCTAATTGTTTTGGATCTACATTACGTTGAATAATTAGACTCATCGGAACATTAAATGACATTAAAATGAAGCCCA
>JBAYCS010000153.1:0-3145 GCA_041668625.1 Acholeplasmataceae bacterium
CAAAGGTACCAAGTTCCACTGAACTTATATCACTTTACATACAATTCGGAATCAAAACAACCTTAAAAGAAATTGGTATAGATAATTCTTTAAAAAACACACTTGTTAAGTTAAGTCCATATATGCGTAACAGACTAACTTTTGCTAGACTCTTGTGGATATTAAATATTAATTAAAGGAGTAAATAATGCAAAGGAATCTGGAACAAATAAAAGCGGAAATACTAAATGGTGAAACGAAAATTGGTATAGAGTTTGGATCAACTCGAATTAAAATAGTCTTGATTGGAAAAGACTATTCACCGATTTGTGATGGTAGTCATTCTTGGGAGAATGAGTTTGATAACGGTTTTTGGACCTATTCTTTAGATAAAATTTGGGGTGGACTTCAAGATAGCTATATGAATATGATTGACAATGTAAAAGAGAAGTATGGAGTTGTTATAAATAAAGTTAAAGCAATTGGTATAAGCGCGATGATGCATGGTTACATGGTCTTTGATAAAGACGATAAACAACTTACACCTTTTAGGACATGGAGAAACTCAACAACACTTCAAGCTTCCAAAGAACTAACAACATTATTTAACTTTAATATTCCTCAAAGGTGGAGCATAGCACATTTATACCAAGCAGTACTTAATGGCGAGAAACATGTTGAAAAGATTGATTACTTGACAACTTTAGCAGGTTACATTCATTGGCGCTTAACTGGATCAAAAGTGGTAGGCGTAGGCGAAGCATCGGGAATAATTCCTTTGGAAAACGGTCAAAATAAATATAATAAAAAGATGATGTCAATATTTAATAGTATTGTGGATATTAAAAATATGCCATGGACCTTAAACGATATACTTCCAAAAATACTAGCAGCTGGAGAAAATGCAGGGCAACTGACTGTAGAAGGTGCAAGACTACTAGACATTAGCGGGAATTTACAAAGTGGAATTCCATTTTGTCCACCAGAAGGCGATGCAGAAACAGGTATGGTGGCTACCAATAGCGTTGTGCCTAAGACTGGAAATGTATCTGCAGGTACTTCAATCTTTGCGATGATAGTACTAGATAAACCACTTAAAGGCGTTCATTCGGAAATTGATGTTGTTACTACCCCATCTGGAAAACCAGTCGCAATGGTACATGCCAACAACTGCTCAAGCGATATAAATTCATGGGTTAGTATATTTGAAGAATTTTCGAATCTGCTTAAATTAGATAATAAAAAAACTGACATCTATAACCTACTATTTACACTAGCACTTAATGGTGATGATGATTGTGGAAATATGATGGCATATAACTTTTATTCCGGCGAGCATATTCTTGGCATATCCGAGGGAAGACCCTTATTTGTACGCAAGGCTGACAGTAAATTCAATCTATCAAACTTTATGCGTATGAATTTTTATTCAGCATTCTGTGTATTAAAAACAGGGCTTAATATTTTACTGAAAGAAGAAAATGTTAATATCGATCGTATCACTGCTCACGGAGGTCTATTTAAAGTCAAAGGAGTAGCGCAAAATTTTTTGGCTGATGCTATTAATGCTCCTATTGCTGTACTTGATACCGCTGGAGAAGGTGGAGCATGGGGTATGGCATTGTTAGCAGCTTATATGTTTGAAAAAGGCACAATGTCTTTTGAAGAATTCTTGGAAAACAAAGTGTTCACAGGTAAAGAGTATTCTTTGATTAATCCAACAGAAGTTGGCGTCAATAGTTTCGAAAAATACTATAAATCATTCTACGAGTGTTTGCCTATTGAAACCCAAGCGATAAGGAGTATGAAGTAAACTATGTTAACAAAACTTAAGGAACAAGTTCTGAATGCAAATTTAGAATTGGTAAAAAATGGACTTGTCATTTATACTTGGGGTAATGTGTCCGCCATTGATCGAAAAACCAGACTTGTTGCTATTAAGCCTAGTGGTATTGCGTATAGCATATTAAATGTAGATGATATTGTCGTAGTTAACCTGGATGGACAAGTAGTTGAAGGGATTCTTAATCCTTCTGTTGACTTGCAGACACATTTAGTACTTTACAAGAAGTTCGACAAAATTGGTGGAATTGCACATACCCATAGTACATATGCTACTGCATATGCTCAAGCAAACAAAAGTATCTTGCCTTATGGAACAACACATGCAGATTATTTTTATGGCGAAATACCTTGTACTAGGCCACTTACTGAAGATGAAGTTGAGTATAATTACGAATATAGCACTGGAAAAGTCATCATTCGTACTTTTGAAAATTGTGACCCGCTGGCTATTCCTGCGTGTTTAGTTGGGAATCATGGTGTCTTTGCTTGGGGAGAATCGGCTGAAGAAGCTGTCCACAACGCAACAGTCACTGAGCAATGCGCAAAAATGGCTTATTTAACAGAAACCCTTTGCCCAGGAGCAAAACCAATTGATCAATATTTACTTGATAAGCATTTTAACAGAAAACACGGAAAAAATGCGTCTTACGGACAGAAAGGCTCCTTATGAAAAACATATATTTTATTACCGGAAGCCAAAATTTATATGGCGAGGATACATTAAAACAAGTTACATATGATAGTAAAGTTATCGTTGAATTCTTATCCTCAAATTTAGCAAATATAATTCAAGTTATATGGAAACCGACTGTAAAAAGTGGCGAAGAAATACTTTCTATTTGCCAAGAAGCTTCTATTGACCCTGACTGCGTTGGCGTTATTACTTGGATGCATACATTCTCACCAGCTAAAATGTGGATTAAAGGCTTACAAAGATTGAATAAGCCATTACTTCACTTGCATACTCAAAATGTTGAACAGTTGCCATATGCAACGATAGATATGAATTATATGAACCTAAATCAATCAGCACATGGTGATAGAGAATTTGGTTTTATTTTGAAACGTTTGAATATACTTCACTATACAGTAGTCGGTTTTTACAAACATGAGCATGTCATTAGTGATATTAAAAGATTTTGTGAAATATCAAAAGCAATCGATTTTTCGAAGAATCTTAAAGTTGCTATGTTTGGTAACAATATGCGTGAAGTAGCGGTAACTGATGGGGATAGAGTTGAAAGCCAAATTAGATTTGGATGGGAAGTAAACTATTATGGAATTGGAGATATAGTTGACTTAGTAAGTGGCGTTACTAGGG
>JBAYCS010000154.1:0-3120 GCA_041668625.1 Acholeplasmataceae bacterium
AGGATCATTTGATACCTTTGTGAGTCGGTTTTTTAATACAGACTTCAATTACACGTATATTCACTTTGAACGTGTTAATTTCATGAAAGCTGCGATTGAAAGAGCAACCAAAATTAATACGGTGAGTCCAACTTATCGAAATGAAGTCATGACCAGTGAATTTGGATTTACATTAGATGGCGCGCTAAATCGAAGATAAGATGATTTTGTTGGAACCTTGAATGGGATCGATACAGAGATTTATGACCCAAACAAAGATTTATTAATTGATCAATCATTTAACTTAAAGACATATAGAAAAGGTAAACTTTTAAATAAAGAAGCTATATTGCATCATTTTAATCTTGATGTTGATTTAAAAGAACCTCTAGTCGTTTATATTGGAAGACTTGCTACTCAAAAAGGAATTAACTTAATGACAAGAACTTTAGAGGAAGTTGTTGAATATAGTAACGCAAGATTTATATTAATGGGATCTGGTAATGATTCTTATCAAGACTTCTTCCGCTACTTATCAAATAAATATCCTAATCGTGTTAGTAACTACATTGGATTTAATGAAACTCTCGCTCATAAACTCTATGCTGCATCAGACATCTTCATGATGCCTTCTAGATTCGAACCATGCGGGCTTGGTCAACTGATTGCCATGCGTTATGGCTCACTTCCTTTAGTAAGAGAAACTGGAGGACTAAAAGACACCGTAATCCCATACAACATGTATACCGGTGAAGGCACTGGATTCTCATTTAGAAATTATGATGCATTTGAGTTTAAAGAAAAACTATTTGAAGCTATTCATTTATATAAAGACCAACCTAAAGTTTGGAACAAACTTGTCTATCAAGCAATGAAACAAGACCATAGTTTAAAACAAATGGCTTTAGCATATGAAGAGATTTACCAAAATATATTAGGAGTGTGAAGACATGGAAACGTTAGCTTTGATTCTTGCTGGTGGTAAGGGTTCTCGATTAGATATCCTATCCCAAAGACGCAGTAAACCTGCGATGCCTTTTGCTGGTAAATTTAGAATTATCGATTTTGCATTAAGTAATTGTACACAGTCTGGAATTTATGACATTGGCATTTTGACACAATATCTTCCACTTTCGCTTAATGAACATATTGGTAGTGGAAAACCTTGGGACCTAGATAGACGTGATTCTTCTGTCACCTTACTACAACCCCATAACTATTGGTATTTAGGAACTGCTGATGCTGTTTTAAAAAACTTAGAATTTATTGAAAGACGGTCGCCAAAATATGTTTTAATTCTTTCAGGTGATCATATTTATAAAATGGATTATCGAAAGATGATTCAAGTTCATAAAGATAAGAACGCAACCTTAACCATTGCTTGTCAACCAGTCCCACAAGAGGAAGTGTCAAGATTTGGTATCATGTCAATTAACGATGATGATGAAATTGTCCAATTTGAAGAAAAACCAAAAACTTCAACATCTAATTTGGCATCGATGGGTATTTACTTGTTCAATTATGATTTACTCAAAAAAGTCCTTCTTAAGATTAAGCAAGATGACTTAGATTTCGGAAAACATATTATTCCTCATCTCATTGAATCAACTGAAAAAGAAGTTTATGCATATCTATTTAAAGATTATTGGATGGATGTCGGTACGTATGATTCATATTTAGAAACAAACATTCAAATGACAAAAGATTTCACTGAACTTGACTTATATGATCCAACATGGAAAGTTTATACGAAGAGTGAAGACTTACCTCCTGTCAAAGTATCAAGTGAAGCCACTATTCATAACAGCCTTGTATCCAATGGTTGTGTTATTGAAGGAGCCGTCATTAATTCTGTACTAAGTCCTGGTGTTAGAGTCGGAAAAGGTGCAGTCATTAAAGATAGTGTCATCTTAAATAACGTGATTATTGGCGATTTAGTAACAGTGCATCGTAGCATCATTGATAAGAAAGTTATTATTGGTAGAAATACGTATATTGGTTATGGTGATGATTTGACCCCAAATAAGGCAAAACCTGACCTTTTAAGATCAGGCATCACGGTGATTGAAAAGGGTGCAGTAATTCCATCAGAAACAACAATTGGAAGAAATTGTCGAATCTTTAAAACTGGAAAATTCACTTCAAGACACATACCAAGTGGATCAACACTAGAATAAAAGGAACAAATTTTGTTCCTTTTTTTTACATAAAATCATAGGGGGATATGTCTTCTTCTTTTGTGATATTTAAATCCTCATTCAATCTTTTTGCTAACGTTGTTTTTCGTTTTTCTGATAAATGATTTGCAGCATAAATCAAAAGATGCATATCGCCTAAAATAATTAAATATTTTTTAGCGCGAGTAATCGCTGTATAGATGAGCTCTTTTTTTAACATATGCATAAAGTTTCTAACCATTGGGATAATCACAATCGGGTATTCACTGCCTTGTGATTTATGAATACTCATGGCGTATGCTAAATTCAAATCGTCTAAATCCGACTTTTCGTATGTGACATCATGCTGATCAAAGGAAACCACCAAATATGGTTGATCAGATGCGTTATAACGAATATCTTTAACTACACCTAAATCCCCATTCATGATGAGCCTTTCAGGATCATTTGAAAGTTGAATGACTTTATCACCAATTCGGTAAGTCTTATCGCCATATGTGATTTGATCTTTATAATTTTGGTTAAATGTTTCTTGAAGTGTTTGATTCAATAAATCAATACCTAAATCACCTTTATACATGGGTGCTAGTACTTGGATATCTTCATAAAGCCTATATCCTTCCTTTAGTGCGCCTTTGATTTGTTCTTTCATGACATGCATTATTTGATTTGGATGAGCTTTGTAAAGATAGACATCTTGATCCGATACAAGATCATGTTGACTCAAATTTTGTTCATTGACAAGTTGAGCTAGTCGAATAATTTTAGAATCTTTAGCTTGTCTATGGATTTGTTCAAGTCTAACCGTTGGTAGTACGCTTGAATCAATCAAATCAGAGAGAAACTGCCCAGCACCAACCGATGGTAATTGATCAACATCACCAACAATGACGACTTGACAGCCATCTTTAATGGCTTGAAATAGTTTATGAGATAGCCCTAGATCAATCATCGATGCTTCATC
>JBAYCS010000155.1:0-3117 GCA_041668625.1 Acholeplasmataceae bacterium
CAATAAGTGGATAAATCGCTTTAGCGACATGAACTAATAATCTTTTTTGCTCGTCCGCGTTTTTCCCAAGTGCATTTCCACCTAAGGAAATTACATATCTAGACATATTCTTCTCCAAGGCTTGCTAACATACAAGCTTTAATGGTGTGCATTCTATTTTCTGCTTCATCAAAAACAACGCTTTGTTTGGATTCAATGACTTCATCTGTAACTTCTAATTCGCCATTTTTAACAGCTTCATAGACTAAACCAAACTCTTTGGCGATATCAAATCCAACTTCGGTATCTGTTCCATGGAATGCAGGTAAACAGTGCATAAAGATAGCATTCTTTTTCGCTAAATTCATTAATTTTTGATTAATTTGATATGGATGTAAATCTTTAATTCTTGATTCCCAAACCTCTTTAGGTTCACCCATGGATACCCAAACATCGGTATATAAAACATCAGCATGAGTTGCGCCTTCAGCCGCATCTTCTGTAAATCTTAAGGTTGCTCCGGTTTGTTTTGCAATCTTTTGACATGTTTCAATTAAATCTTCTCTTGGCCATAGTGCTTTTGGTGCAGCTGCTGTAAAATGAAGCCCCATTTTTGCACATCCAATCATAAGTGAATTTCCCATGTTATTTCTTGCATCACCAAAGTAAGTAAAGTTTAATCCTTTTAAATATCCAAACTTTTCCTGAATAGTTAAAAAATCAGCTAAGATTTGTGTCGGATGATACTGATCTGTTAATCCGTTCCACACTGGAACTCCTGAGAATTCAGCAAGTAACTCTACATCACTTTGCTTATATCCTCTAAATTCAATGCCATCATACATTCTTCCTAAAACACGTGCAGTATCTTTAACCGATTCTTTTTTTCCCATTTGTGAACCAGTTGGTCCAATATAAGTCGCATTCATTCCTAAATCGTAAGCACCAACTTCAAAGGCACATCTTGTTCTTGTTGAGTCTTTTTGGAATAATAAAACCACGTTTTTATTCGATAAGACTTTATGTTCGATACCCTCTTTTTTTTCTAATTTGAGTCGTGCAGCTAAATCAATTAAATATTGAATTTCTTCAGGTGTAAAATCAAGCAATGTCAGTAAATGTCTTCCTTTTAAGTTCATAAATTTCTCCTATTCTATGTCTTCTCGTTCGAGGGGCATGGTCATGCAACGTGGGCCACCTCTTCCACGTGAAAGCTCACTTGAGTTAATTTCTAAAACAGTCACACCAGCATTTCTAAGTAAATCATTGGTTACTTGGTTTCGATCATAGACAATAACTTTACCGGGTGAAACACAAAGTGTATTTGCCCCATCATTCCATTGTTCTCTTGTTGCTGTAATTAAGTCTTTACCGCCACAACGAATGAGTTTAATTGGTCTTTTTAAATACTTCATTAATATCGCATCTAAATTATCAACAATTTTTGACACATCAAAGGAACCATTTTTCTTTGTAATCTCAAAAACTGTTAATTTGTCTTCAATACCAGGATGAATGGTGAATATGTCATAATCAACTTGTGTAAATACAGTGTCTAAGTGCATAAATGCACGACTTTTTGGAATATTAAACGCTAAAATGGTTTTAAAACTTGCATCTGAACTAAAAATCTTTTCTGCTAAGTGCTCGATGGCTCTTGGATCTGTTCGATTTGATATTCCAGCAGCAATCACTTCATCACTTAAGATTAAGATGTCTCCACCTTCAATGGCATAACGATCATTTCGGTTATTATAGTAAGGTGGATTCCATGTTTTAAATCTTGGATGATAGTTAATAATATATTCAGAAAATAGTGTTTCTCTTTGTCTTGCCATCGTTGACATTCTTCCAACAGCAACACCGAGTCCAATCGTCGAGAATGGGTCTCTTTGAAAGATTAAATTTGGAATTGGGTCAGTATAAAATGGATATTCATCTTCAAGCATGTCCATGATGGATAATCTTTTGGCAATTTGAATTTCATGTGTTCTAACACCTTCAATCATTTTTAAAATCATTTGATGCGGTGTTAAACTCTTAAAGAATTGAAATAATGCCGATTTAATTGTTTTAGACTTAATCCGTGATTCTTCAATAAATGCATTAACAAAATGATCAGTCGCTTCTGGATGAGCTTCAAGTGCTTCTTTTAATAAGTCAGTTAAATAAAGAACTTCAACGCCCTCGCGCCGCAATGTATCTACGAAAAAATCATGTTCTTCTTGAGCTACTTTTAAATATGGAATGTCATCAAAAAGCAATTTTTCTAATAAATCAGGGGTTAAATTTTCAAGTTCTTTTCCTGGTCTATGAACCAAAACAGTTTTTAATTTACCAATTTCAGATGTCACTTTCATGAACTACACCCCCTTATATTTTTTTGGAACACGATATGAGATTGATGTGACAATTTCATAGTTTATCGTTTTATTTCGTTTTGCTACTTCATCGGTTGTAATCTGGCCACCAAAGAGTGTGACGATGTCTCCTACTTTAATCGATTCATCTATTTTAACAAAACAAGCATCCATACAAATATTACCAACTAACTTAAATCTTTGACGCTTAATTTCAACATCACCATGCTTATTTCTTCTAAGGAAACCATCTGCATAACCAATGGGTAATATACCAATCCATTCATCTTCAACTGCACAATAGGTTTGACCATAACCAACACATTCACCTTTTTCTACATGTTTGATGCTGATGATTTTTGTTTTCAATTTCATCGCTGGAATTAAATCATGACTTACTTTATCTAGCGATAATCCATAAAGTGAAATGCCATATCTTACATGCGTTGTATATTCAAAGTTCTTCTCATGATTTAATGTAGAAGATGAGTTAGACATGTGAATAACTTCAGGCTTTTTTTCACATTTTCTGATGATGTTTTCAAATCTATTTTTTTGAATATCATAAAACTCTTCATCACTATCCGCGGTAGCAAAATGCGTATAGATTCCTTTTAAAGAAATCGTTTGATGATTTTGACATTGATTAATTAAGTCTAATATGATTTTTTCGTCAGTTAATCCATACCGGTGCATTCCGGTATCGATTTTTAAATGACATGTTAAATCAAATTGATGATCTAAAACCTCACGGGTAATCATCTCGTCATAAAGCGTG